>CAURRB010000043.1:0-11954 GCA_963527085.1 Streptococcus oralis | reverse complement strand
TTTTACCCTTACCTTTCATGGCTTATGCGACCAGTCGTCTAGGGAGAAAGACCCATAAGGCCTTTAGCGAATCGCAAACCGCTTTTTCCGAACTCAATAACAAGGTACAGGAGTCCGTATCAGGTATCAAAGTGACCAAGTCTTTCGGTTACCAGGCGGACGAGTTGAAGTCTTTTCAGGAAGTAAATGAATTGACCTTCCAAAAGAACCTGCAAACCATGAAATACGATAGTCTCTTTGACCCTATGGTTCTCTTGTTTGTTGGTTCCTCCTATGTTTTAACCCTTTTGGTCGGTTCCTTGATGGTTCAGGAGGGGCAGATTACGGTTGGAAATCTGGTTACCTTTATCAGCTACTTGGATATGCTGGTTTGGCCTCTTATGGCTATTGGTTTCCTCTTTAATATCACTCAGCGAGGCAAGGTTTCTTACCAACGGATTGAGGATCTTTTGTCTCAGGAATCGCCTGTACAAGATCCTGAATTTCCTCTGGACTGTATTGAAAATGGACGTTTGGAGTACGATATTGATAGTTTTGCCTTTGAAAATGAGGAGACACTGACGGATATTCACTTTAGTCTGGAAAAAGGGCAAACCTTGGGCTTGGTCGGACAGACAGGCTCTGGGAAAACATCCTTGATCAAGCTTCTCTTGCGAGAATACGATGTGGATAAGGGAGCCATTTACCTAAACAGTCATGATATTCGGGATTATCGTCTGACAGACCTACGCAGTCTCATGGGCTATGTTCCTCAGGACCAGTTTCTCTTTGCGACCTCGATTTTAGACAATATCTGCTTTGGTAATCCTAACTTGCCCCTTTCAGCAGTTGAGGAAGCGACTAAGCTAGCTCAAGTTTACCAAGATATTGTAGACATGCCTCAGGGATTTGATACGCTGATCGGTGAAAAGGGAGTCAGTCTCTCAGGTGGTCAAAAGCAACGTCTGGCTATGAGTAGGGCTATGATTTTAGACCCTGATATCTTGATTCTAGATGATTCCTTGTCAGCCGTGGATGCCAAGACAGAGTATGCGATTATCGACAATCTCAAGGAGACGCGCAAGGACAAGACAACTATTATTACAGCACATCGACTCAGTGCAGTTGTCCATGCAGATCTGATTTTGGTTCTGCAAAATGGTCAAATTATCGAACGGGGCAAGCACGATGACTTGCTAGTCCTGAATGGCTGGTATGCCCAAACCTACCAGTCTCAGCAGTTGGAAATGAAAGGAGAAGAAGATGCAGAATAAGAAAGAACAATTGGCTGTATTGAAGCGCTTGATGTCTTATCTCAAGCCCTATGGCCTCCTGACCTTTTTGGCACTCAGTTTTCTCCTCGTGACTACAATCATTAAAAGTGTCATTCCCCTTGTGGCTTCCCACTTTATCGACCAGTACCTCAGCAACCTAAACCATCTTGCTATTACAGTTTTATTGGCCTACTATGGCCTCTATATCCTGCAAACTCTGGTCCAGTATGTCGGCAATCTTCTCTTTGCGCGGGTGTCCTACAGTATTGTCAGAGATATTCGTCACGATGCCTTTGCCAATATGGAGAAACTGGGCATGTCTTATTTTGACAAGACGCCAGCAGGTTCCATCGTCTCTCGTTTGACCAATGATACCGAGACCATCAGTGATATGTTTTCAGGGATTTTATCCAGCTTTATTTCAGCAGTTTTCATCTTTCTGACAACTCTGTATACCATGTTGGTGCTGGATTTTCGTTTGACAGCTTTAGTTTTGCTCTTTCTACCCTTGATTTTCCTTTTAGTCAATCTCTATCGGAAAAAGTCAGTGAAAATCATCGAAAAAACCAGAAGTCTCTTGTCAGATATCAATAGTAAGCTGGCAGAGAATATCGAGGGAATCAGGATTATCCAGGCCTTTAATCAAGAGAAGCGCCTGCAGGCAGAATTTGATGAAATCAACCAAGAACACTTGGTCTATGCCAACCGTTCTGTAGCCTTGGATGCCCTCTTTTTGAGACCTGCCATGAGTTTGCTGAAACTCCTAGGATATGCAGTCTTGATGGCCTACTTTGGTTACCGCGGGCTTTATCTGGGAATAACAGCAGGAACCATGTATGCTTTTATCCAGTACATCAATCGGCTCTTTGACCCCTTGATTGAGGTGACGCAAAACTTTTCAACCCTTCAAACTTCTATGGTCTCAGCTGGACGTGTCTTTGCCTTGATTGACGAGAGGACCTATGAACCCCTTCAAAAGGATAGCCAAGCAAAGATTACAGAAGGTAATATTCGGTTTGAGCACGTGTGTTTCTCATATGATGGAAAACACCAGATTCTAGATGATATTTCCTTTTCAGTTAAGAAGGGTGAAACCATTGCCTTTGTAGGGCATACAGGTTCGGGGAAATCTTCTATTATCAATGTCCTCATGCGCTTTTATGAATTTCAGTCAGGCCGCGTTCTCTTGGATGGTGTGGATATCAGGAACTACAGTCAGGAAGAGTTGAGAAAGAATATCGGTTTGGTCTTACAGGATCCCTTCCTCTATCACGGGACTATCAAGTCCAATATCGCCATGTACCAAGATCTTAGTGATGAAGAGGTCCAGGCTGCGGCTGCCTTTGTGGATGCAGATTCCTTTATTCAGGACCTTCCGCAGGGTTATGATACCCCCGTTTCCGAGCGTGGTTCGAGCTTTTCTACTGGCCAGCGCCAGCTTCTTGCCTTTGCTAGAACAGTCGCCAGTCAGCCTAAAATCCTGATTTTGGATGAAGCGACAGCCAATATTGACTCTGAAACAGAAAGTTTGGTTCAAGATTCCCTAGCTAAGATGAGACAGGGTCGGACGACCATTGCTATCGCCCACCGCCTTTCGACCATCCAAGACGCCAACTGCATCTACGTCTTGGACAAGGGGCGTATCATCGAGAGTGGAACCCATGAGGAACTCTTGGCCTTGGGAGGAACCTATCACAAGATGTATAGCTTGCAGGCTGGAGCTATGTCCTAATACTCTTTGGAAATCTCTTCAAACCATGTCAGCTTTATCTGCAATCTCAAAGCTGTACTTTGATTTTCATTGAACATCAGAAGGAAATCCTTCAAATTACAGATTTCTTGCACCGCCTTTTCCATTTTGTGGTATAATGAAAAATGTTGACAAATAGTATAATAAAAACAAAGGAGAAACAGCATGCTGAAATGGGAAGACTTGCCCGTGGAAATGCAATCAAGCGAGGTTGAGTCTTATTACCAGCTTGTCTCTAAAAGGAAGGGTTCGCTGATTTTCAAGCGTTTCCTGGATTGGGTTCTGGCCCTGTTTTTGCTAGTTTTGACTTCTCCCATCTTTCTTATCTTGAGCATTTGGATCAAGTTGGATAGCAAGGGACCAGTCATTTACAAGCAAGAGCGCGTGACCCAGTACAACCGTCCGTTCAAGATTTGGAAGTTCCGTACTATGGTAACGGATGCGGATAAAAAAGGAAGTCTGGTGACTTCTGCTAACGATAGCCGTATTACCAAAGTGGGGAATTTCATTCGCAGTGTGCGTTTGGACGAACTACCTCAGCTGGTCAATGTCCTTAAAGGCGAGATGTCCTTTGTAGGGACCCGTCCTGAAGTGCCACGTTACACAGAGCAGTACAGCCCTGAAATGATGGCGACCTTGCTCTTGCCAGCAGGGATTACCTCTCCAGCCAGCATCAACTACAAGGATGAGGATACGATCATCAGTCAAATGACGGAGAAAGGTCTGTCAGTTGACCAAGCCTATGTAGAACATGTTCTTCCTGAAAAGATGCGCTATAATCTCGCCTATCTCCGAGAGTTTAGTTTCCTTGGAGACATTAAAATCATGTTTCAAACCGTGTTTGAAGTGCTAAAATAAAGTAGTCATGAGAAAATGAGTACAGATAAAAGGAGCAAATCAATGCCAAATTACAATATTCCATTTTCACCTCCCGATATTACCGAAGCTGAAATTGCTGAAGTAGCGGATACCCTTCGTTCTGGTTGGATCACAACAGGTCCGAAGACAAAAGAACTGGAGCGCCGCTTGTCTCAATACACACAGACACCTAAGACTGTCTGCCTCAACTCTGCGACAGCCGCTCTTGAGTTGATTTTGCGTGTTTTGGAAGTGGGACCTGGGGATGAAGTCATCGTTCCAGCTATGACTTATACAGCTTCATGTAGTGTTATCACACACGTAGGAGCGACACCTGTCATGGTGGATATTCAAGCAGATACGTTTGAGATGGACTATGACTTGCTTGAGCAAGCCATCACTGAAAAGACTAAGGTGATTATTCCGGTTGAGCTTGCAGGGATTGTTTGCGACTATGATCGTTTGCTCCAAGTGGTGGAGAAGAAACGGGACCTCTTTACAGCTGCTAGCAAGTGGCAAAAAGCCTTTAACCGTATCGTAATTGTCTCAGATAGTGCCCATGCTTTGGGATCTACTTATAAAGGACAACCAGCTGGATCTATCGCTGACTTTACTTCCTTCTCATTCCACGCCGTTAAGAACTTTACAACGGCTGAGGGAGGAAGTGCGACTTGGAAAGCCAATCCAGCGATTGATGACGAAGAGATGTACAAGGAGTTCCAAATCCTTTCCCTTCACGGTCAAACAAAGGATGCTCTTGCCAAGATGCAATTGGGTTCATGGGAGTACGATATCGTCACACCAGCCTACAAGTGCAATATGACCGATATCATGGCTTCGATTGGTTTGGTACAATTGGACCGTTACCCAGCTTTGCTACAACGTCGTAAGGACATCGTGGACCGCTATGATCGTGGTTTTGCAGGTACTCGTATTCACCCACTGGCACACAAGACTGATACTGTCGAATCTTCACGCCACCTCTACATCACCCATGTAGAAGGAGCAAGTTTAGAAGAACGCAACCACATCATCCAAGAATTGGCCAAAGCAGGAATTGCAAGTAATGTACACTATAAACCGCTTCCTCTCTTGACAGCCTATAAGAATCTTGGTTTCGATATGGCAGATTATCCAAGAGCCTATGCCTTCTTTGAAAATGAAATTACGCTTCCTCTTCATACAAAATTAAGCGATGAAGAAGTTGATTACATCGTTCAGACTTTGGTGAGAATTTCTGAAGAAATCCTCGGTTCTGGAAAAAAATAATAAAAAATCTTGACAAAAAGCGGACAATAGCATATAATATTCTCAACAAATCAGAAAAGTAACTATTTTTGATCTTCAGGGAGCCTGTGGTGATTGTGAACAGGTGGTTGGAAGTAGTGAAAGTGGGCTGATTTTAAAAATGAATTTGAAACAATGAAAATTCGGTGCGCACACCTTACAGTGCAACTTGTTGTTAGACAAGGCAGAGATGTAAAGGGGAATAGTCCCTTTATAATTGAGGTGGCACCGCGTTACCAACGCCCTCACATGGAAGTAGATTCTGTGTGTGGGCTTTTTTCTTTCGGTCATTTTGTTTATCTTTTATTAGGGCGTTAAGTCGCTTTGATGAACTTGAGTTCTATCTGCAGCTCCTTGCCTACTACTAAAAGCAAACAAAAAGCCGAATTAATACGGAAAGAGGAAAAATTTTATGACAACTAAAGGTTATTTTGGACAATTTGGTGGTAGTTTTGTACCGGAGCCGATTCAGGCTTTGTTGGATGAGTTGGAAGTGACATTTGACAAGTACAAGGATGATCCAGAGTTTTTGGCAGAATTTCGCCATTACTTGAAGGATTATTCTGGTCGCGAAACACCGCTTTATTTTGCGGAAAGTTTGACAGAGCACCTAGGTGGAGCTAAGATTTATCTCAAGCGCGAAGACCTTAACCACCTTGGTTCTCACAAGCTCAACAACGTTTTAGGGCAAATCCTTCTTGCCAAACGTATGGGCAAGAAACGAGTGATCGCAGAAACAGGGGCTGGTCAGCACGGGGTTGCGACAGCTGCAGCTGCAGCCAAGTTTGGTATGGCCTGTGATGTCTACATGGGGGCAGAAGATGTGGAACGTCAGCGTCTCAATGTCTTCCGTATGGAGATGATGGGTGCAACTGTGCACGCAGTTGAAACGGGGACACGAACTCTTAAGGATGCGGTCGATGCAGCCTTTGGAGCATGGATGAATGACCTTGAAGCCTTCTACGTTTTGGGATCTGCTGTAGGACCTCATCCTTATCCTACAATTGTTCATGAATTCCAAAAGGTCATCAGTGAAGAATCTCGTCGTCAAATCTTAGAAAAAGAAGGCCGTTTACCAGACTACGTCATTGCCTGTGTAGGTGGTGGTTCCAATGCTATCGGTGCTTTTTCACAGTATGTGGCTGATGAAGAAGTCAAATTGGTTGGGGTCGAAGCTGCTGGTCACGGACTTGATACAGACAAGCACGCAGCTACTATGTCAAAAGGTAGTATCGGAATTGTCGACGGCATGAAGACCTATGCAGTCTTTAAGGAAGATGGAGAGCTGGCCCCAGTTTACTCTATCTCAGCTGGTTTGGACTATCCAGGGGTTGGCCCAGAACATGCCTACTTTAAAGATTCAGGCCGCGTAGAATACGTAGCAGCAACAGATGAAGAAGCTGTTCAAGCCTTGCTCCTTCTCAGCAAGACTGAAGGGATTATCCCAGCGATTGAAAGTTCGCACGCCATCGCAGAAGCGGTTAAACGTGCACCGAAACTAAGTAAGGATGAGATTATCATCATCAATGTCTCTGGTCGTGGAGACAAGGACGTAGCTGCGATTGCAGACTACCTAGAAGCTAAAAAATAAAAGATGGAAAAATTACAGTCTTTTCTCTCACAGAGAGCTTGTGGTTGCTGGAAACAAGCAGAGAAAGCTGTAAGGTTGGGTCCATCTGAAACGAGAGAAGAAAACATAATTCTCAAGGGAGTGCCCTTTATCGCACAGCCTGTTACAGGAGCTTTCTGAGACAGGAATGAGAGATAGGAGAAATCCTATAATTGAGGTGGCACCGCGAATTTCGTCCTCACGCAAGTTATTTTGCGTGGGGATTTTTCATACAATCGCCACGGACTAGAAGTAGAACTGAAAGGGAAATTACAATGGAACGAATCATTCATGGAGATGTCTTATCACCAATCTTGGCTTATATGCGCCTAAAGGGGCAACACAAGGTTATCTTAGAGAGTATTCCGAGAGACAAGGAAACCGCTCGTTTTTCTATCCTAGCCTATAATCCAGTTTTTGAGATTCAGTTTGAAAATGGAGTCCTTTATCAAAATGGTCAAGTGATTGATCGGGATCCCTTGGATTACCTTTATGAAGTTACTCATAAGAGCCAGCACCATTCAGACCTACCTTTTGGTGGGGGAGCTATTGGCTTTGTCGGTTACGATATGATTTCGCTCTATGAAGAAATCGGTCAAATTCCTGAAGATACCATTGGGACGCCAGACATGCATTTCTTTGTCTATGAGAGTTATATGGTCTTTGACCACAAGAAGGAAAAAATTCATGTCATAGAGGATGCTCTTTATAGCGATCGCAGTCAAGAAGATTTGGAAAAAGCCTTGAACCAAGTGCTTGAGGAATTACGCATTCCTGCTCCAAATGAATTTGAAGACTTGGATCTATCTCCGTTAGACTTCAAACCCCATATTGCTCCTCAGAAGTTTGAGGAAATGGTGGAAACCGCTCGTGACTTGATTCGTAATGGTGATATGTTCCAATGCGTACTTAGCCAGCGCTTCTCAGCAGAAGTTACTGGAAATCCATTTGACTTCTACAGAAATCTCCGCGTGACCAATCCATCTAATTACCTCTATTTCTATGACTTTGGAGATTATCAAATCATCGGTGCCAGTCCAGAAAGTTTGGTTTCTGTCAAAAATGGCATCGTGACAACCAATCCGATTGCAGGTACGCGACCAAGAGGAGCTACAGATGAAGAGGACAAGGCCTTGGCGACAGACCTCCTGTCTGATGAGAAGGAAACAGCAGAACATCGAATGTTAGTAGACTTGGGACGTAATGATATTGGTCGTATCTCTGAAACAGCCAGTGTTCAAGTCACCAAGTATATGGAAGTGGAGCTCTTCCGCTATGTCATGCATTTGACCAGCGTGGTCAAGGGACGTTTGCTTCCAGAACTCACTGCCATGGATGCCTTGAAAGCTACACTTCCAGCTGGAACAGTTTCAGGAGCACCAAAGATTCGGGCCATGAGACGCATCTATGAACTGGAAACAGAAAAACGGGGCGTATACGCAGGAGCAATCGGCTACTTGTCTGCGACGGGTGATATGGATTTCGCCATTGCCATCCGAACCATGATTCTCAAAAATCAAACAGCCTATGTGCAGGCTGGGGCAGGGATTGTCTACGACTCTATCGCCCAAAACGAATACCAAGAAACCATTAACAAGGCAAAATCTATGACTAGAATTGGAGAACTAAGACCATGATTTTATTGATTGACAACTATGATTCTTTTACCTATAACTTGGCGCAATACATTGGGAATTTCGCAGAAGTTCAGGTCTTGAGAAATGATGATCCCAAGCTGTATGAAGAAGCTGAAAAAGCAGATGGTCTGGTCTTTTCTCCTGGTCCTGGTTGGCCAGTTGATGCTGGAAAGATGGAAGACATGATTCGTGATTTTGCTGGCAAGAAGCCGATTTTAGGGATTTGTTTGGGCCACCAAGCCATTGCAGAAGTCTTTGGTGGTAAGTTAGGTTTGGCTCCAAAAGTCATGCATGGGAAACAGAGCAATATCAGCTTTGAAACCCCATCAGTTTTGTATCAAGGCATTGAGGATGGCCGTGCGGTCATGCGTTACCACAGTATTTTGATTGAAGAAATGCCAGAAGATTTTGAAGTGACAGCTCGTTCGACTGATGACCAGGCCATTATGGGAATTCAACACAAATCCCTTCCAATTTATGGCTTCCAGTACCATCCAGAAAGTATCGGAACGCCAGACGGCTTGTCTTCTATTCGGAATTTTATCGAGAATGTTGTAAAGTGAGGAAACTAGGATGAAAGAGATTATTGAAAAATTAGCAAAATTTGAAAATTTATCAGGTGTGGAAATGACGGATGTCATTGAGCGTATCGTAACTGGGCGTGTAACCGAAGCACAGATTGCTTCTCTCCTTTTGGCTCTTAAGATGAAGGGGGAAACACCTGAAGAGCGCACAGCCATTGCTCAAGTCATGAGAGGACATGCCCAACACATTCCAACTGAGATTCATGATGCCATGGACAACTGTGGTACAGGTGGGGACAAGTCTTTCAGCTTTAACATCTCTACAACTGCAGCCTTTGTCTTGGCTGGTGGCGGTGTTCACATGGCCAAGCACGGTAACCGTTCGATTTCTTCTAAATCTGGTTCTGCAGATGTCCTTCAAGCCTTGGGTATCAATCTAGACCTCAAACCAGCTGAACTAGGTAAGGTCTTCGATAAAACTGGCATCGTCTTTCTCTTTGCTAAAAATATGCACCCAGCTATGAAATACATCATGCCAGCTCGTTTGGAGTTGGGAATTCCAACGATTATGAACTTGACTGGTCCACTGATTCACCCAATGGCTTTGGAAACACAGCTTCTTGGGATTAGTCGTCCAGAACTTCTAGAAAGTACAGCTCAGGTTTTGAAAAATATGGGTCGCAAACGTGCTATCGTAGTTGCTGGACCAGAAGGCTTGGATGAAGCCGGCTTGAACGGAACAACCAAAATTGCTCTTCTTGAAAATGGAGAAATTACCTTGTCAAGCTTTACTCCAGAGGATTTGGGAATGGAACGCTACGCTATCGGAGATATTCGTGGAGGGAATGCTCAGGAAAATGCAGAAATTTTGCTCAGCGTTCTTAAAAACGAACCAAGTCCATTCTTGGAAACGACAGTTTTAAATGCTGGTCTTGGTTTCTATGCTAATGGTAAGGTAGCTAGTATCAAGGAAGGAGTTGCCTTGGCTCGTCAAGTGATTGCTAGTGGCAAGGCCCTTGAAAAACTCAGACTGTTACAGGAGTACCAAAAATGAGTCAGGAATTTTTAGCACGAATTTTGGAGCAGAAGGCGCGTGAGGTTGAGCAGATGGAGCTGGAGGAAATCCAGCCCTTGCGCCAGACCTATCGCTTGGCAGAATTTTTGAAGAATCACCAGGACCGTTTACAGGTAATCGCTGAGGTCAAGAAGGCTAGCCCTAGTCTGGGAGATATCAATCTCGATGTGGATATTGTGCAACAGGCCCAGACTTATGAAGCGAACGGCGCAGTGATGATTTCGGTTTTGACAGATGAGGTTTTCTTTAAAGGGCATTTGGATTATCTGCGGGAGATTTCCAGTCAGGTAAACATTCCAACGCTCAACAAGGACTTTATCATCGATGAAAAGCAAATCATCCGTGCTCGCAATGCCGGCGCGACAGTCATCTTGCTCATCGTGGCAGCCTTGTCAGAAGAACGCCTCAAGGAACTGTATGACTACGCGACAGAGTTAGGTTTGGAAGTCTTGGTGGAGACTCACAATCTAGCTGAACTAGAAGTGGCCCACAGACTGGGTGCTGAGATTATTGGGGTTAATAACCGCAACTTGACCACCTTTGAAGTCGACTTGCAGACTAGTGTAGACTTGGCCCAGCACTTTAAGGAAGATCGTTATTACATTTCTGAATCTGCTATTTTCACAGGACAGGATGCGGAACGAGTAGCAACATACTTTAACGGAATCTTGGTGGGAACAGCTCTCATGCAGGCAGAAGATGTAGCCCAGAGAATCAAGGAGTTGCAAATTGACAAAGGTTAAGATTTGTGGACTGTCGACCAAAGAAGCGGTGGAGATAGCCGTATCAGCAGGGGCAGACTATATTGGTTTTGTCTTTGCACCCAGTAAAAGACAGGTGACCTTGGAAGAGGCTGCTGAGCTGGCAAAGCTTATTCCTGCAGATATAAAAAAGGTTGGAGTATTTGTTTCACCAAGTCGAGCAGAACTGTTAGAAGCGATTGAAAAGGTTGGCTTGGACTTGGTTCAAGTTCATGGTCAGGTAGCGGATGATTTGTTTGAGGATTTACCTTGTGCCAGCATTCAGGCGGTGCAAGTGGATGGAGAGGGGCATGTACCTAATTCTTGTGCAGACTATCTACTCTTTGATGCCCCTGTTGCTGGGAGTGGCCAGACCTTTGACTGGGGGAAATTGGATACGACAGGACTAGCTCAGCCCTTCTTTATCGCAGGTGGGCTTAATGAAGACAATGTAGTAAAAGCAATTCAACACTTTACTCCCTATGCAGTAGATGTATCGAGCGGAGTGGAGACAGATGGACAAAAAGATCATGAAAAGATTAGAAGATTTATAGAGAGGGTAAAGCATGGCATATCAAGAACCAAATAAAGATGGATTTTACGGGAAATTCGGTGGACGTTTCGTCCCAGAAACATTGATGACAGCAGTTTTGGAGCTGGAAAAAGCTTATCGTGAAAGTCAGGCAGATCCAAGTTTCCAAGAGGAGTTAAACCAACTTTTGCGCCAGTATGTAGGACGTGAAACTCCCCTTTACTATGCAAAAAACCTGACCCAGCATATCGGCGGAGCCAAGATTTATCTCAAACGTGAAGACCTCAACCATACAGGCGCCCACAAGATTAACAATGCCTTAGGACAAGTTCTCCTCGCTAAACGCATGGGCAAGAAGAAAATTATCGCAGAAACTGGTGCTGGTCAGCACGGTGTGGCAACTGCAACAGCTGCATCCCTCTTCAACATGGAATGTACCATTTACATGGGTGAGGAAGATGTTAAACGCCAAGCACTTAATGTGTTCCGTATGGAGCTTTTAGGAGCTAAGGTTGAGGCTGTGACAGATGGTTCGCGCGTGCTTAAGGATGCGGTCAATGCAGCCCTTCGTTCTTGGGTAGCGAATATCGATGATACCCACTATATCCTTGGTTCTGCCTTGGGACCTCATCCTTTCCCAGAAATCGTTCGTGACTTCCAAAGTGTCATTGGTCGAGAGGCTAAACAAC
>CAURRB010000042.1:0-12472 GCA_963527085.1 Streptococcus oralis | reverse complement strand
CGACGACCTTTGATGATTGGGTTCGCCAGTCTGAGAAAGATTATCAAGATATGCTGCTTTATCTCAAAGAGAATAACTTTGCAAAGGTTGGGGAATTAACGGAGAAAAATGCCCTTGCTATGCATGCTACGACCAAAACAGCATCGCCAGCCTTTTCATATCTGACGGATGCGTCCTATGAAGCGATGGACTTTGTCCGCCAGCTTCGTGAGCAAGGAGAAGCCTGCTACTTTACTATGGATGCTGGTCCCAATGTCAAGGTCCTCTGTCAGGAGAAAGACTTGGAGCATTTATCAGAAATCTTCGGTCAACGTTATCGCTTGATTGTGTCAAAAACAAAGGATTTGAGCCAAGATGATTGCTGTTAAAACTTGCGGAAAACTCTATTGGGCAGGTGAATATGCTATTTTAGAGCCAGGACAGATAGCCTTGATAAAGGCTATCCCCATCTATATGAAGGCTGAGATTGCTTTTTCTGATAGCTACCGTATCTATTCAGACATGTTTGACTTTTCAGTGGACTTGACGCCAAATCCTGCCTATAGCTTGATTCAAGAAACGATTGCTCTAGTGGAAGATTTTCTTACTTACCATGGCAAGACCTTGCGACCTTTTTCCTTGGAAATCCGTGGAAAAATGGAACGGGAAGGCAAAAAGTTCGGTCTGGGTTCTAGTGGTAGCGTCGTTGTTTTGGTCATCAAGGCCCTGTTAGCTCTATATGATATTACGGTTGATCAGGATCTCTTATTCAAGCTGGCCAGTGCTGTCTTGCTCAAGCGAGGCGACAATGGTTCCATGGGAGACCTTGCCTGTATTGTGGCAGAGGATTTGGTTCTCTACCAGTCTTTTGATCGAAAGAAGATAGCTGCTTGGTTGGAAGAAGAAAGCTTGGCGACGGTTTTGGAGCGTGACTGGGGCTTTTCTATCTCACAAGTGCAACCGGGCCTAGAATGTGATTTCCTAGTGGGATGGACCAAGCAAGTGGCCGTATCGAGTCAAATGGTCAAGCAAATCAAACAAAACATAGACCAGAACTTTTTAACTTCCTCAAAAGCAACAGTGGTTACTTTGGTAGAAGCCTTGGAGCAGGGGCATGCAGAAAAAATTATCGAGCAGGTGGAAACAGCCAGTCAGCTTTTAGAAGGTTTGAGCCCAGATATTTACACACCTTCGCTCAGACAGCTAAAACAAGCCAGCCAAGATTTGTTGGCTGTTGCCAAGAGTAGTGGAGCTGGTGGTGGTGACTGTGGCATTGCCTTGAGTTTTGATGCGCAATCGACTGAAACCTTAAAAAACCGTTGGGCCAATCTGGGGATTGAGCTCTTATACCAAGAAAGGATAGGACATGACGACAAATCGTAAGGACGAGCATATCCGCTATGCCCTTGAGCAGAAAAGTTCCTATAATAGCTTTGATGAGGTGGAGTTGATTCATTCTTCCCTGCCTCTTTATGACCTAGATGAGATTGATTTGTCTACAGAGTTTGCAGGTCGAAAGTGGGACTTTCCTTTTTATATCAATGCCATGACAGGTGGGAGCGAAAAAGGTAAAGAAATCAATCAAAAGCTGGCTCAGGTGGCAGAAGCCTGTGGGATTTTGTTTGTAACGGGATCTTATAGTGCAGCCCTCAAGGATCCAACAGATGACTCTTTTTCTGTCAAATCTAGCCATCCAAATCTCCTCCTTGGTACTAATATTGGATTGGACAAGCCTGTTGAGTTAGGCCTTCAGACTGTAGAAGCGATGAATCCTCTTCTTTTGCAAGTGCATGTTAATGTCATGCAGGAATTACTCATGCCCGAGGGAGAAAGAAAGTTTCGAAACTGGCAATCGCATCTGGTAGACTATAGCAAGCAAATCCCTGTTCCTATTATTCTCAAGGAAGTGGGCTTTGGGATGGATGCCAAGACCATCGAGAGAGCCTATGAACTGGGTATTCGAACGGTTGACCTGTCGGGTCGTGGTGGTACTAGCTTTGCCTATATCGAAAACCGTCGCAGTGGTCAGCGTGACTACCTCAATCAATGGGGGCAGTCTACTATGCAAGCCCTTCTCAATGCCCAAACCTGGAAAGACAAGGTCGAACTCTTGGTCAGCGGAGGGGTTCGAAATCCGCTGGATATGATTAAGTGTTTGGTCTTTGGGGCAAAGGCTGTAGGACTGTCACGTACCGTTCTAGAGTTGATTGAAACCTACTCCGTCGAAGAGGTGATTGGTATTGTCCAAAGTTGGAAAGAAGACCTGCGTTTGATTATGTGTGCCCTTAATTGTGCCACCATAGCGGATCTGCAAAACCTAGATTATATTCTTTACGGTAAACTAAAAGAAGCAATAGATCAGATGTAGAGAGGTCGGGACAAGAATCCCGCCCTTTTTTGTAGCCTTTTGTCAACTGTAGCGGGCTGAAAGAACCTAGCTTGTAGGAGCGATTTCTGTCCAATCGCCTTTTTCCATCCTCAGACCGAGGTGACTTTTTTGAATTGTGATAAAATAGAAGGGAGAGGATGCATCTATGAAAAAATTTCAAATCTTTTTATTTATTGAAGCCTGTCTGTTGACGGGAGCTCTGATTTTGATGGTATCAGAGCATTTTTCGCGTTTTCTGCTGATTCTATTCCTCTTTTTGCTCTTGCTCCGCTATTATACAGGGAAAGAGGGGAACAACGTTTTCCTCCTTGTGGCGACCATTCTTTTCTTTTTCATCGTCATGCTCAATCCCTTTGTGATTTTAGCTATCTTTGTAGCGGTCATATACAGTCTCTTTCTTCTCTATCCGATGATGAATCAAGAAAGAGAGGAGACCGACTTGGTCTTTGAAGAGGTGGTAACGGTTAAAAATGAACGCAATCCTTGGTTTGGCGATCTCCATCATTTCTCTAGTCACCAGACCTGCCAATTTGACGATATCAATCTCTTTCGTCTCATGGGCAAGGACACCATTCATTTGGAAAGAGTTATCCTAACCAATCATGACAATGTCATTATCCTTAGAAAGATGGTCGGAACGACTAGGATTATCGTACCTGTAGATGTGGAAATCAGCCTCAGTGTCAACTGTCTTTATGGAGATCTTACTTTCCTTCATCAACCTAAGAGATCCCTCCGCAATGAACACTATCATCAGGAAACCAGAGACTATCTCAAGAGTAACAAGAGCGTCAAGATTTTCCTAACTACTATGGTTGGTGATGTGGAGGTGGTCAGAGGATGAAAAAGCAATCCTATCTGATAATCGGCCTGACTTCTCTCCTTTTTATCCTCTTTTTAGCCAATAGTCTGCTTGATATTTTAAATCTTGATTGGTCCTATTTGCTACAAGATATCGAAAAAATGGAAAAGTTAGTCTTTCTGGTACTTGTATTTAGCCTCTCCATGACCTTCTTTTTTGTCCTTTTTTGGCGCGTGATGGAAGAAATTTCTCGCAGAAAAATGCAGGTTAATCTCAAGCGACTCCTAGCAGGAAAAGAGGTGGTTGCCTTTGCAGATCCAGACTTGGATGCCAGTTTTAAGTCCTTGTCTGGCAAGCTTAACCTCTTGACAGAGGCTGTTCAAAAGGCTGAAAATCAAAGCCTGGTCAAGGAAGAAGCAATCATCGAGAAAGAAAGGAAGCGGATAGCACGTGACCTGCACGATACGGTTAGTCAGGAGTTGTTTGCGGCTCATATGATTTTATCAGGTGTCAGTCAACAGGCTTTGAAGCTGGATAGAGAAAAGATGCAGACCCAGTTGCAAAGTGTCGCAGCCATCCTTGAAACAGCCCAGAAAGATTTGCGGGTCTTGCTCTTGCATTTGCGCCCTGTAGAGTTGGAAGAGAAGAGTTTGATTGAGGGGATTCAAATCCTCTTAAAAGAACTAGAGGACAAGAGTGATCTCAAGGTTAGTCTCAAGCAAAACGTGTCTAAATTGCCTAAGAAAATCGAAGAGCATATCTTCCGCATTTTGCAGGAGTTGATCAGCAATACCCTTCGCCATGCCCAGGCATCTTGCCTAGATGTCTATCTCTATCAGAAAGATGTTGAAGTGCAGCTGAAGGTGGTGGACAATGGGATTGGTTTCCAGTTAGGGAGTTTAGATGACTTGAGTTATGGACTGCGAAATATCAAGGAGCGAGTCGAAGATATGGCAGGAACGGTTCAACTCTTGACAGCTCCCAAACAAGGACTGGCGGTTGATATCCGTATTCCCCTGTTAGATAAGGAATTATAAGGAGTAGAGATGAAAATTTTACTTGTAGATGACCATGAAATGGTTCGATTGGGCTTGAAAAGCTATTTTGATCTCCAAGACGATGTGGAAGTTGTGGGCGAGGCTGCCAATGGGGCTCAAGGTATTGAGTTGGCCTTGAAACTGCGTCCAGATGTCATTGTCATGGATATCGTCATGCCTGAGATGAATGGGATTGACGCGACCTTAGCCATCCTCAAAGAATGGCCTGAAGCCAAGATTTTGATTGTAACTTCTTACTTGGACAATGAAAAAATCATGCCAGTCTTGAATGCTGGTGCTAAAGGTTATATGCTCAAGACTTCTAGTGCAGACGAACTGCTCCATGCAGTTCGTAAGGTTGCTGCTGGAGAGCTGGCCATTGAACAAGAGGTCAGCAAGAAGGTCGAATATCACCGCAATCATATGGAACTTCATGAGGAATTGACTGCGCGTGAACGTGACGTGCTTCAGCTGATCGCCAAGGGCTACGAAAATCAGCGGATCGCAGATGAACTCTTTATCTCTCTCAAGACGGTCAAGACCCATGTGTCCAATATCCTTGCCAAGCTTGAGGTCAGCGATCGCACCCAGGCGGCGGTCTATGCCTTTCAGCACCACTTGGTCGGGCAGGAGGACTTTTAGATGAGTCTTGAAGATTTACTTGTGGAGCTAGAAGCAGCAAAAGACCCTGAGAAAGCAGGGCCTATGGAAGCCTATATGCGCCATCAATTTCCCTTTCTAGGTATTGCAGGTCCTGAAAGAAATGCCCTCTATAAAAAGTATTTTCCAGAAGCGAAAAAAACAAAGATGATCGATTGGGATTTTGTAGACACTTGCTGGGAAAAGGAGCCTAGAGAATACCAATATGTGGCTGCCAACTATTTGAAAGCCATGCAGTCTTATCTAACGAAGGATGATTTGCCTAAGCTTGAGCGCCTGGTCGTGACCAAGTCTTGGTGGGACACGGTAGATATCCTAGATCGAGTAGTAGGAAGTTTGGTGGCTAACCATCCGGAACTTGAAGATGTGCTTTTAAAATGGAGCCTATCAGACAATATCTGGTTGAGACGTGTGGCTATTGACCACCAGTTGTTAAGGAAAGAGAAAACAAATGTCCAACTGATGGAAAAGATCCTGCTCAACAATCTGGACCAGACAGAATTTTTCATCAACAAAGCCATCGGCTGGGCTCTAAGAGACTACTCTAAAACCAATCCCGAATGGGTAGCACGTTTTATTGAAAAAAATAGGAAACGAATGGCTGAACTTAGTATCAAGGAAGCGAGCAAGTACCTCTAGCACTATTGAAAAGCGCATTCATTACTTGAAAAAAGTTGCTATTATATGGTATAATGGACTGTATTAAAAATTTTAAGGAGAAATGACAGAATGTCTGTATCATTTGAAAACAAAGAAACAAACCGTGGTGTCTTGACTTTCACTATCTCTCAAGACCAAATCAAACCAGAATTGGACCGTGTATTTAACTCAGTAAAGAAAACTCTTAACGTTCCAGGTTTCCGTAAAGGTCACCTTCCACGCCCTATCTTCGACCAAAAATTTGGTGAAGAAGCTCTTTATCAAGATGCAATGAACGCTCTTTTGCCAAACGCTTATGAAGCAGCAGTAAAAGAAGCTGGTCTTGAAGTCGTTGCACAACCAAAAATCGATGTGACTTCAATGGAAAAAGGTCAAGACTGGGTTATCACTGCTGAAGTCGTGACAAAACCTGAAGTTAAATTGGGTGACTACAAAAACCTTGAAGTATCAGTAGATGTAGAAAAAGAAGTAACAGACGCTGACGTTGAAGAGCGTATCGAACGCGAACGCAACAACTTGGCTGAATTGGTTATCAAAGAAGCTGCTGCTGAAAACGGCGACACTGTTGTCATCGACTTTGTTGGTTCTATCGACGGTGTTGAATTTGACGGTGGAAAAGGTGAAAACTTCTCACTTGGACTTGGATCAGGTCAATTCATCCCTGGTTTTGAAGACCAATTGGTAGGTCACTCAGCTGGCGAAACTGTTGATGTAGTTGTAACATTCCCAGAAGACTACCAAGCAGAAGACCTTGCAGGTAAAGAAGCTAAATTCGTAACAACTATCCACGAAGTAAAAGCTAAAGAAGTTCCAGCTCTTGACGATGAACTTGCAAAAGATATCGACGAAGAAGTGGAAACTCTTGACGAATTGAAAGAAAAATACCGCAAAGAATTGACTGCTGCGAAAGAAGAAGCATACAAAGATGCCGTTGAAGGTGCAGCAATCGATAAAGCTGTAGAAAACGCTGAAATCGTAGAACTTCCAGAAGAAATGATCCACGAAGAAGTTCACCGTTCAGTAAATGAATTCCTTGGAAACTTGCAACGTCAAGGTATCAACCCTGACATGTACTTCCAAATCACAGGAACTACTCAAGAAGATCTTCACAAACAATACGAAGCAGAAGCTGAGTCACGTACGAAGACTAACCTTGTTATCGAAGCAGTTGCCAAAGCTGAAGGATTTGACGCTTCAGAAGAAGAAATCCAAAAAGAAATCGAGCAATTGGCTGCAGACTACAACATGGAAGTGGCCCAAGTTCAAAACTTGCTTTCAGCTGACATGTTGAAACACGATATCACTATTAAAAAAGCTGTTGAATTGATCACAAGCACTGCAACAGTTAAATAATCTTAAAAGAGAAAAAGCCCACCTGACTAGGTGGGCTTTCTGCTGCACTATTTTCCAAAAATCTCTTTGAGATCTGTATCTGTAATCCCGATCATAGCGGGGATGCTAGACCAGTTTTCCTCGGTGAGGATGTGGGATTGTTCAGAGTCACTTGCTGTGGCAGTTTCAGAGAAGGCTTGTTTACTTTCTTCAATATTTTCAATTAAATCACTGAAACGCTCAATCAGATAGGTCTTGCGGGCAGTTCCGATGTGCTTGACTGCATAGTCGAAAGCCTGTAATTCACCAAGAAGGATGAGCTTGCTCTTGGCCCGTGTAATGGCTGTGTAGATGAGATTTCGTTCCAGCATGCGCTTGCTAGCACTGGTGATGGGCAGGATGACAACAGGAAACTCACTTCCCTGAGACTTATGGATACTCATGGCATAGGCCAGTCGAATCTTGTACCATTCGTTACGTGGGTAGACGACCTCATTGCCATCAAAATCAATGACAATCTCGTCTTGTTTGGACTCGGTGTATTTTCCAGGAATCAGGTCTGTGATGTAGCCTAGGTCTCCGTTAAAGACATTGACTTCAGCGTCGTTGACTAGGTGAATAACCTTGTCCCCTGTTCGATAGTGACACTGAGTTGCTTCAAAGCTAACTTGCCCCTTTTGCTGAGGATTGAGCAGGTCTTGCATGAGTTGGTTGATGGCGTCAATACCAGCAGTTCCTCGATACATAGGCGCTAACACCTGAATATCACGAGCCGGAATGCCACTTCTGAGGGCAGCACCGAGGATTTTCTCAATAGTAGCTGGGATATGGCCACTAGCAATTTCAAAGTAGGAGCGGTCTGCCTTTTTCTGGGTGAAATCTGCTGGCAAGATTCCCTGTCGAATCTGACTAGCCAAGGTAACGATAGTTGATTCTTCACTCTGACGGTAAATCCGTTCCAAACGCGTCTGCGGAATCAGGGGTATCTGGAGCAGGTCAGCCAGGACTTGTCCGGGACTAACAGAAGGCAACTGGTCACTGTCTCCCACGATGAGGATTTTACTGTTAGAGGAGATATTGGAGAAGAGTTGGTTGGCTAGCCAAGTATCCACCATAGAAAACTCATCCACGATGATGAAGTCGGCATCCAGATAATCTTCTAGATGACTGGTATCATCGTCTCCCGTCATCCCCAAATGGCGATGTATGGTCGCGCTAGGCAAACCTGTCAATTCATTCATGCGCCGAGCGGCTCGACCAGTTGGAGCTGCTAGAAGGATAGGCAGACTGCTTTTCTTCCTGAGATCAAGCCCTTCTAAGAGGGCATAAACAGCGATAATTCCATTGATAACAGTCGTCTTACCTGTACCAGGCCCACCTGTCAGGATAAAGACCTTGTTCTGGATAGCGTCGCAGATGGCCTGTTTTTGGATCCTATCGTACTCAATCCCCAGCTCTTGCTCGACAGTAGAGATATGCTTGTGAATGGTTTCCAAATCCTGATTTTTCTGCTTTTCTTTTTCGAGGATACGAACCAAGTGACTGCGAATGCCTTCTTCAGCGAAAAAGAGGCTGTTATCAAAGATTTTGGTATCAATCTGCTGAACCTTGTCTTCTTCGATCAAATGAGATAATTCCTGAGCTACTTGACTGGGGTCTAGTTCCACAGGACGGGAAGACTCGAGGAGAGTCAGGGTTTGTTCCAGCAAATCTCGAGCTTCCATATAGGTATCGCCTGTATCCATACAACCTTGAAAGAGACTATGGATAAGACCAGCACGGAAGCGCTCGGGAGCTTGACTTTCGATGCCTAGTTCGGCAGCTAATTGGTCAGCAATGGTAAATCCCAAGCCCTTGATATCCTCAACTAGTTGGTAGGGATAGTTTTCGACAACATCAAGGGATTCTTCCTTGTAAAAGTCTTGAATCTGAAAGGCTAGTTTATTGGGAATGCCGTAGTTAGCTAGTTTTGCCAAGACCATCTCTGTCCCGTAGTTGAGACGGAGGGTGGAGACAAAAGCCTCACGGTTTTTGGCAGAGAGTCCTGCAATGCTTTCCAGCTTTTCAGGACGCTCCAGAATTTCGTCTATGGTATTGTCACCGTAGCTATCAACGATTTTCTGGGCAGTTTTGAGTCCAATTCCCTTGAAATGGCTACTAGAAAAGTACTTGACTAGACCCTTACTAGTGGGTTTTGCTCGCTCATAACGGCTGATCTGCAGCTGTTCCCCATACTTGGAGTGCTGAACGATTTGTCCCCAAAAAGTGTAGTCTTCCCCTTCAATCACATCCGCCATGGTTCCTGTAACGATGATTTCAAAATCGTCAAAGTCCTCGGCATTGGTATCTTCGATATCTAGGAGGAGAATGCGATAAAAATTACTGGGATTTTCAAAAATAATGCGTTCAATGGTGCCTGAAAAATAAACTTCCATAGGTTTCCTTTACATGAGTTCGTGAGAGTCGTACCCTTAGCTTCTTTCAACAAGCTAGGAGACTAAAAGGTCTTCTTCTCGCAATAGAAAAAGAGGCTGAGACTTAGCATTCTCGGCCTCTTCCTTATCTTAAAAAGTTCCGATACGGTTAAGTGGCCAGAAACGGAATTTTGCTTCGCCTTTGATATCGTTGGCCTTGAAGGTACCGACATGGCGGCTGTCGCTAGAGACTAGACGATCGTCACCAAGGAGAAGGTATTCGCCTTGAGGGACAGTAAAGCTGAAGCTGGTGTTGGAATTGACATCAACTGTAAAAGCCTGTGCCTTTTGAGCAAGTTCTCTAAAGTAAACTCCCTTATTGCCTTCAAATCCTTTGCCAGTATAGGTGTTTTGCAACTTTTCTGTTTTGAACAAGTTGAGGTACTCAGCTAGGTAAGGTTCATTCGTTTCTTCACCGTTGATAAAGAGTTTGTCATTTTCGTAGCGGATGGTATCACCAGGCATGCCGATAACCCTTTTGACAATGTCTTTATTTCCGTCTTCCTCATGCGCAACCACGATGTCGAAGCGGTCAATTGGGAGGTGTTTAACAACGAAGAGAACTTCTCCGTCGGCTAGGGTAGGGTCCATCGAGTGTCCTTCTACACGGACATTGCTCCAAAGAAAGATACGGCTAAGACCGACCAGTGCGATAATCAGGAAGAAAACTCCCCATTCTTTTATAAATGATTTTAAATAGTTCATGGTTTACCTCTATAGAAGTTTTTTTGCTTTTTCAGTATTTTTAAAATGCAGTTTGGCACAGAAATGAAGTCCCTTCATACCATAGGCCTGAAGGATTTTACTAGCAACCTTATCAGATGCAGTTCCAGCGCCACTTGGCAGTTGATAGCCTAGTTCTCGTCCGAGATTTTCCAAGTTTTCGAGGAAGAGATCACGCGCGATGATGGAGCTAACTGCAACAGCCAGGTATTTGCCCTCGGCTTTTTCTTCTAAGCTAATTTTGTTTGGAAAACGGTTGGCTTCTTGTGCCAAGTACTTGTTATAGTTTTTAGGACTTGTAAAAGCGTCAATGACGATTTTTTCTGGCTGGATTCCTTTTTGAAGCAGGAGAAAGATAGCCTGATTGTGAAGGGCAACCTTTACAGAAACAGCATTGTAACGCTCTCCGATAACTTCGTTGTACTTGCTCGGTGAAAGGAGGAGCGCTTGGTGCTGGATTTTTTCCTTGAGGATAGGGGCAATCTGACGAATCTTTTGATCTGTCAGAGTCTTGGAATCCCCCACACCGAGTTTTCGCAAGAAGTCATGCTGGTCAGGTGTCACAAAGGAGGCTACGACAGCTAGCCCACCAAAGTAGGAACCATTTCCCACCTCATCAGTCCCAATCATAGGGAAATCTTGTCCACTGTTTTCTTGTTGAACCTGATAGCCAAAGAAACTGGCGTATTGCTCAGCAGCTTCGCCTTGCAGGAGGACTTTTCCAGAAGTATAGATGGAAACCGTTGCCTGATGCAGTCGCAAGAAATAGCGAATATAAGGATTTTTACTAGGACTGAGAGCCTTCTGATACTGACTTAAAAAGCTCTGAATTTCCTGTTCACTTGGTGTGAGTGTGATACTTGCCATAGTCTCTATTGTACCACAAAAGCAGGAGAATTGGTAAAAACTGACAAAGTTAGCGAAATTTGGTATAATATCGTGAGGTGAATTTTATGGCAAATCTAAATCGATATAAGTTTACATTCGGAAAAAAGACATTAACCTTGACAACCGAGCATGACAACCTCTTTATGGAGGAGATTGCCAAGGTTGCGACTGAAAAATACCAAGCAATTAAAGAACAAATGCCTGGGGCGGATGATGAAACCATTGCGCTTCTTTTGGCGGTTAATTGTCTGTCTACACAACTCAACCGTGAGATTGAATTTGATGACAAGGAGCAAGAGTTGTTAGAACTCCGCCACAAGTTGATTGCTGTCAAACAAGAACAGAGCAAGATTGAGGACTCCCTATGATTTCAATCCTACTCTTATTGGTTCTGGCTTGGGGCTTTTACATCGGCTACCGTAGAGGTTTGGTCCTGCAAGTTTATTATTTCCTCGTGGCAGTGATTTCAGCCTTTGTTGCGGGACAGTTTTATAAATCACTGGGCGACCACTTCCACTTGCTTGTCCCTTATGCCAATCCTCAGGAAGGACAGGGAACCTTTTTCTTCCCTTCAGACCAGCTGTTTCACCTAGACAAGGTCTTTTATGCGGGTCTAGCCTACCTTTTAGTTTTTGGGATTTGCTACACTATCGGACGTTTTATCGGTTTGTTCCTGCACTTGATTCCAACTAAAAAGCTTGATGTCAAATGGTTGCGTATCGGATCAGGCGTTTTGTCTCTATTGGTAACCTTATTTGTCTTGCAAATGGCTCTGACCATCCTTGCAACAGTGCCTCTGGCAGTCATTCAAAATTCACTCGAAAAAAGTATAGTAGCCAAACACATCATCCAAAGTGTCCCTTTTACGACAAACCTTATCAAACAACTTTGGGTGACAAATTTAATCGGATAAAAAGGGCGGGATTTTTCCTAGCCCTTTGTTTACAGATTGGAGGACTAGGTCAAAACCTCTAGTTGCTATAATCTTATAAACAAGCATACAAGGAAAGAATATGAATACAAAAATACTAGAAACCTTAGAATTTAATAAAATCAAGGCCTTATTTGAACCTCATCTCCTGACTGAGCAAGGCTTAGAGGAGCTAAAAGGCTTGGTTCCAACTGCCAAGGTGGATAAGATCAATCAAGCCTTTACAGAGATGGAGGAAATGCAAGCTCTATTTGTGGAGCAACCCCACTTTACCATCCTAGCGACACGTGAGATTTCAGCTGTCTGCAAGCGTCTGGAGATGGGGGCGGACCTCAATATCGAGGAGTTCTTGCTCCTCAAACGAGTCTTGCTAGCTAGCAGAGAGTTGCAAGTTTTTTATACCAATCTTGAAAATGTACGCTTGGAGCAGTTGGCGAGATGGTTTGAAAAACTGCATGAGTTCCCACACTTGCAAGGGAGTCTTCAATCTCTAAATGATGCAGGATTTATCGAAAATTTCGCCAGTGAAGAGCTAGCACGCATCCGTCGGAAAATCCATGATAGCGAGAGTCAAGTTCGAGATGTCTTGCAAGACTT
>CAURRB010000041.1:0-12788 GCA_963527085.1 Streptococcus oralis | reverse complement strand
AACTTTTTGGAGAAAAGACTTTCAAAGTTCCTATTGATGCGGGATTTGACTGTCCCAATCGGGATGGAACTGTAGCTCATGGTGGTTGTACTTTTTGTACGGTTTCTGGTTCTGGAGATGCTATTGTAGCACCAGATGCCCCTATCCGCGAGCAATTTTATAAGGAAATCGACTTTATGCACCGCAAGTGGCCAGATGTTAAAAAGTATCTGGTTTATTTTCAAAACTTTACCAATACCCATGAAAAGGTGGAAGTGATTCGGGAACGGTATGAGCAGGCTATCAACGAACCGGGTGTAGTAGGAATCAATATCGGAACACGGCCAGACTGTTTACCCGATGAAACCATTGAATATTTGGCTGAGTTATCGGAGCGCATGCATGTGACGGTAGAATTGGGATTACAGACCACCTTTGAAGCAACCTCTGACCTGATTAACCGTGCTCATTCTTATGAATTGTATGTTGAAACAGTCAAACGCTTGAGGAAATATCCCAAGATTGAGATTGTTTCCCATTTGATCAATGGCTTGCCCGGTGAGACTCATGAGATGATGATTGAAAATGTCCGTCGCTGTGTTAGGGATAATGATATTCAAGGAATTAAACTGCACTTGCTTCACCTCATGACCAATACACGGATGCAGCGAGATTACCACGAAGGACGCTTGCAACTGATGAGTCAGGATGAGTATGTCAAGGTTATCTGTGACCAACTGGAAATCATTCCCAAACATATCGTCATTCATCGAATCACAGGAGATGCACCTAGAGATATGCTGATTGGTCCCATGTGGAGCCTCAATAAATGGGAAGTGCTAAATGCTATTGAAACTGAAATGAGACGCCGCGGAAGTGTGCAAGGATGCAAGGCTGTAAAACAGGAGTTTAAAAATGAAAAGACCACTTGAGATGGCGCATGATTTTTTGGCGGAAGTTGTGACAAAAGAGGATATTGTAGTGGATGCGACCATGGGTAATGGCCACGATACCCTTTTTTTAGCCAAGCTAGCTAAGAAAGTCTATGCCTTTGATATCCAGGAGCAGGCTTTGGAGAAAACCCAAGAGCGTTTGGATCAGGCTGGAATGACAAATGCCCAGTTAATCTTGCAAGGTCATGAGAAACTGGACCAATTTGTGACAGAAGCTAAGGCAGGGATTTTTAATCTGGGTTATTTACCTTCTGCTGACAAATCCGTCATCACCCAACCTCAGACTACCATTGAAGCCTTAGAGAAGCTTTGTCATTTGCTTGTCAAAGGGGGACGGATTGCTATCATGATCTACTATGGTCATGAAGGAGGAGATACTGAGAGGGATGCTGTATTGGAGTTTGTTAGCCAGTTGAACCAACAAGAGTATACAGCTGCCATTTATCGGACTCTCAACCAAGTTAACAATCCACCGTTTTTAGTTATGATTGAAAAATTAGAAAGGTATAGACATGGATAAACAATACCTTCGTGAGAAGCTAGAGACTATGCGCCAAAATTTTGTCGAGTCAACGCATCACGAGCGAGCAGTCGGGGTGCTCGACGAAGCACATATGAGCAAGAAAATGCTTAAAATTAAGAAAAAATTAGTGGCTCTTGAAATGGAACGATGCCAGAAAAAAATTGAGCACAAAGACTGTTCTAAGATTAATCAGAAAATCCAAGAGCAGAAGGAGATATTTGAATCTTGCTGTAAAAAAGACTAAGGAGGAATTGCGTGGAATTACTCATTTACCTGATTCTATTTTTATTTGTCTTAATTGTTTCCAGTACGACTAATAAACTCTTGCCTTTTTTGCCCCTTCCTCTTGTACAAATTCTTTTGGGGATTGGGATTGGTTTATTTGTTCCCGATGCGGACTTTCATCTCAATACAGAGCTGTTTCTGGCCATGGTTATTGGTCCCTTACTTTTCCGGGAGGCAGAAGAAGCGGATATTACGTCTATTTTGAAGCATTGGCGGATTGTCGTCTTTCTGATCTTTCCTGTGATTTTTATCTCGACCTTAAGCTTGGGGGGCATGGCTCACTTCCTTTGGATGACTCTTCCTTTAGCTGCCTGTTTAGCAGTTGGAGCGGCACTTGGGCCAACAGATTTGGTTGCCTTTGCATCTCTTTCTGAACGTTTTCGTTTTCCCAAACGGGTTTCCAATATCCTAAAAGGGGAAGGACTCTTAAATGACGCTTCTGGTTTGGTTGCCTTTCAGATGGCTCTTGCTGCTTGGACGACAGGAACTTTTTCTTTCAGCCAAGCTGGAACTTCCCTAGCACTTTCTATCCTTGGTGGTTTTGTAGTCGGTTTTGTGACGGCTATGGTCAATCGTTTCTTGCATAGCTTTTTACTGAGTGTGCGAGCGATAGATATAGCTAGTGAACTATTGCTTGAATTGAGTTTGCCTCTTATGACCTTCTTTATCGCCGAAGAAATCCATGTTTCAGGGATTATCGCAGTAGTGGTTGCAGGTATTTTGAAGGCCAGTCGCTTTAAGAAAATTACGCTCCTTGAGGCTCAGGTAGACACCGTGACGGAGACCGTATGGCACACCGTGACCTTTATGCTAAATGGATCAGTCTTTGTTATCTTGGGAATGGAGTTAGAGTTGATTGCGGAGCCAATTTTGTCTAATTCTCTCTACAATCCCCTTCTTTTACTGCTTTCAGTTGTCGTTCTGACCTTCTTGCTTTTTGCGATCCGCTTTGTCATGATTGCTGGTTTTTACTTTGTGAGGACGCGTCGACTTAAGAAAAAGATTCATAAGTACATGAAAGATATGCTTCTTTTGACCTTCTCTGGTGTCAAAGGGACAGTATCTATCGCGACCATTCTCCTCATACCAAGTCATTTGGAGCAGGAATATCCTCTGTTGCTCTTTCTTGTAGCAGGCGTTACACTATTGAGCTTTCTAACAGGTTTACTGGTTCTCCCTCACTTATCTGAGGAACAAGAGGAAAGCAAGGACCATTTGATGCATATTGCGATTTTGAATGATGTAGCTGCAGAATTAGAAAAAGAACTAGACCATCACAAGAACAAACTCCCTCTTTATGCAGCTATTGATAATTATCATGGTCGAATTGAAAACCTCATTCTTAGCCTAGAAAATAAGAGGGTCCAAGAGGACTGGGAGTCCCTCAAACTTCTTATCTTGAGTATTGAGAGTGACGGTTTGGAGCAAGCCTACGAGGAAAATAGAATCAGTGAGCGTGGCTATCGAGTTTACCAACGTTACCTAAAAAACATGGAGCAGAGTATCAATCGGAATTTCGCTTCTAGAGTGACTTATTATTTCCTAGTTTCCTTACGGATACTGCGCTTTCTACTCCATGAAATGTTTACCTTTGGCAAGACCTTTCGCAGTTGGATGAATGAAGAATCTCGTAAACTACTAGCAGTTGATTATGATCAGATTTCAGAGTTGTATTTAGAGAATACAGAGCTGATTATCGAGAGTTTGGAAAACCTCAAAGGGGTTTACAAGAGTTCTCTGATTAGTTTTATGCAAGAGTCTCGTCTACGCGAGACGGCCATTATCGGAAGTGGTGCTTTTGTTGAGCGGGTTATCAATCGCATCAAGCCAAACAATATCGATGAAATGCTACGAGGCTACTATCTCGAACGTAAGGCAATCTTTGAATATGAAGAAGCTAAACTGATAACAGCCAAGTATGCCAAAAAACTACGACAAAATGTGAATAATTTAGAAAATTATTCTCTGAAAGAAGCCGCAAATACTTTACCTTATGATATGCTAGATTTAATTAGAAGAACTTAGATGATGAAGAAAATGACGGAGGATGGAACATGAAAAAGTGGTGGAAAGAGCTGATGGACAGGCCCTTATTGAAAGCTTTTTTGCATTATTATCAAGCATCTGATAGTGAGTTGACCAGTGTTGCGGTTGCCTACTATTGGTTGATTTCAATCTTTCCTCTGCTAATGATAATGGTCAATATTTTGCCTTATTTTCAGATTCCGGTCTCAAATTTCTTACTTACGATTAAGGAATTTTTGCCTGATACGGTGTATGATGTGGTCGCCAAGATTGTCCGAGAAGTTCTGACTCAACCATCAACTGGTTTGCTGAGTTTTGCCGTTTTATCTGCCCTCTGGACCTTTTCGAAATCAATGGATTTCCTTCAAAAAGCTTTTAACAAAGCCTATGGGGTGACCAAGAGTCGAGGAATTATCTCCCATCAGTTGATGAGTCTACTTGTTAGTTTTGGCTTGCAGATTCTTTTTGCCTTGGCCTTGTTTTTGAGTATGTTTGGTCGTATGTTGCTCAACCTCCTCAAAACTTACTGGCAATCAGACAGTCCGCTATTTTCCTACCTGCAAGATTTTACAGGCCCTCTGGTCTATGCCTTGATCTTTGCCATTCTGGTTATGATCTATTACTTCCTTCCAAAAGTAAAAGCACCACGAATCCGCTATGTTTTACCAGGAAGTGTCTTTGTCTTGCTAACTCTTATCTTTTTATTGAACATCTTTTCTGTCTACGTCAATAGTTATGTTAATCATCTGGTTGATGTCCGATTTTTCAGTTCCATTATCGTGGTAGTCATGATGTTCTGGTTTATTCTTATTGCAAAGATTTTGATTATCGGAGCAGTTATCAATGCCAGTGTTCAGAGTTTGAAAGATCCAAAGTTTGGTATAGAATAATTAGAAAAATCCCTATTAGGTTTCCTAATAGGGATTTTCTTAATAGATAAACATGGCATCTCCAAAACTGAAGAAGCGGTAGTGTTCTTGGGTGGCATGGTGATAGGCATCTAGGACTAAGTCACGACCGGAAAAGGCAGAAACTAGCATAACAAGAGTTGACTTGGGTAGGTGGAAGTTGGTTGAAAAAGCATCCACAACCTTCCAGTCGTAGCCTGGTTTGATAAAGATATTGGTCCAGCCAGAATCAGCCTGGATTTGCCCATTAAACTTGGAACCGATGGTTTCCAGTGTGCGAATCGAAGTGGTTCCGACAGCGATGACGCGACCTCCATTTTCCTTAACAGAGCGAAGGGTGGCAGCTGCTTCCTCAGAAAGTTGGTAGAATTCGGAGTGCATTTCATGTTCGTCCAGATTGTCAACAGAAACGGGTCTAAAGGTTCCGAGTCCGACATGGAGGGTCAGATAAACCAGATGGACCCCCTTGGCTTGGATTTCTGCTAGCAGTTCTTTGGTGAAGTGCAATCCAGCAGTTGGTGCTGCAGCAGAACCACTTTCTTTAGCGTAGACCGTTTGATAACGTTCACGGTCATCTAGTTTTTCG
The DNA here is from genome assembly GCA_963527085.1 of Streptococcus oralis. Taxonomy (GTDB): domain Bacteria; phylum Bacillota; class Bacilli; order Lactobacillales; family Streptococcaceae; genus Streptococcus; species Streptococcus oralis_CV. The sequence goes on along the minus strand of CAURRB010000041.1, from coordinate 7,529 downwards.
TGGATGTAGGGTGGTAGTGGCATTTCTCCCAGACTTTCCAAAACTTCTAGGAAAATTCCTTGGTATTCAAAGCGGACAATGCGGCCCCCGTGGGTCAATTCTTCCGTAACGACGGCGCTGAGGCGACCATCGCCAAAGCTGACACGAGTACCAACTTTGAGACGTTTGGCAGGTTTAGCCAGAACTTCCCACTCATCACCGGCAGTATTTTTGAGCAGGAGAAGCTCCACGTGCCCTCCGGTCTCCTCTTTTTGACCATAAAGGCGGGCAGGGAGAACGCGAGTGTCGTTCATGACAAGGGCATCACCAGGTTCCAGCATATCAATAATGGAGTGGAAGTGTTTATCCTGCATTTCTCCCGTCTCACGATTAACGATAAGGAGTTTAGATGCATCTCGTTTTTCAAGGGGCGTTTGGGCAATCAATTCCTCAGGCAAGTGGAAATCAAAATCAGCTGTATTCATATATCTGTTCATTCTTTCTAAGTTCTAATCTTATCCATTATAACATGTTTCAAGTTTGGACGCTCTTTTTTTAGAAATTAAATCGTTTTCACTTGACAAAAATTGGTCTATACCATATAATAAATATAGAAACATGGAGGATATAAAATGAAAGTTATTAAAGTTGAAAATCAAGTCGAAGGTGGAAAAGTAGCTTTTGAAATTTTGAAGGAAAAATTGGCCAATGGTGCTCAAACATTAGGACTTGCGACAGGAAGCAGTCCGCTTGAATTTTACAAGGAAATCGTTGAGAGTGACCTTGATTTTTCAAATCTAACCAGTGTTAACCTCGATGAGTATGTAGGGCTTGATGGGAACAATCCACAGTCTTATCGTTACTTCATGCAAGAAAACTTGTTTAACCAAAAACCATTTAAAGAAAGTTTCTTGCCACGTGGTGTTAAGGATAATGCTGAAGAAGAAGTAGAACGCTACAATCAAATTTTGGCTGACCATCCTGTTGATTTGCAAATCTTGGGAATTGGTCGCAATGGACATATCGGCTTTAATGAGCCAGGTACTCCATTTGACAGTCAAACGCATCTAGTAGAACTTGACCAGTCTACTATCGAAGCCAATGCTCGCTTCTTTGACAAGATTGAAGACGTTCCAACTCAAGCCATTTCAATGGGAATTAAAAACATCTTGGATGCCAAGTCTATCCTTCTCTTTGCTTATGGTGAGTCAAAAGCAGAAGCCATTGCTGGAACAGTGTCAGGCCCAATAACTGAAAGTCTACCAGCAAGTAGCCTACAAAAACACCCTGACGTGACCATCATTGCAGATGCAGAGGCACTAAGCTTACTTGAAAAATAAAAATTACAAGAACCACTTGCTCTTCGGAGTGAGTGGTTTTTTGATGCTTATAAGCTAGAAGTGAAATTTTGCAAATTTCGGTTTAATCTATAAAATATTTGAATAAAGAAATTATATAAATTTTAATTCAGGAAAAATATAATAAGATAATAATTAAAATTAAGTATACGTTGTTTTTCTTTTATAATTTAAATAATAACTAAAATTTTTTAAGTTTACTTAGTAGCGAAGCTGTAAAAAAAGTTGTATAATATTCTGAGTTATAAAATTATAATTAAGGAGATTATAATGGGGAAAGATTTATTTAATCCACGCCTTCATAAGTTTTCTATTCGAAAACTAAATGTAGGTGTTTGTTCTGTGCTCTTGTCTACTTTGGTCCTTTTGGGAACAGCTTCTCAAGTTAGTGCTGATGAGACGAGTGTGACAAACTCTTTAAACGAGGTAGCTAAAACAAACCTTGATAACACAACGGGGACTTCTATATCACCTACAGATTCTAAAACATCAGAAAAGTCTGAAACACCATCTGTAGTAGAATCCTCTCAACCAACTAAAGAAACAGCAACTTCAAATTCTGGAGCAGAGCCTGCTGATAAAAAGAACAATGACCAATCGGTTATCTCTGAAACATCACAGTCTCCTGTTGAGAAACCAGCTACTTCTCCAGAAGATAAATCTATTGAGAGTGCTAAACCAGAAACTGCAGTTGCTCCAATAATTTCTGAACCTACTGAGACGTCTAGTGCTACTGAACAATCTACACGTTCTCGTAGAGGACGTCGTGATACACAGGCAACTACAGTTGCACCAGCCAGTTATGCAGGTGCGGACGATGCGACTCCCGTACCACGTACATCTAAACCAGAATTGTCTGAATCAGAGAAGAAAGAAAGTACACAATTAGCAAAACAAATTAACTGGATTGATTTCTCTGATACAGCAAGCTTGAAAAACTTAGATCCTCAGGGAGGGTTTAAGATTGGAACTACTTATACGAAGGAAATTTCGCCTGGCTATGTAGTGACACTTACCGTTACAGAGCTCAAACCATTTCAATCAACTGAAATCTATAAAAAACGGGTTGAAGGAACTTCATCTGCTGGAACTTATGATCCAAATGCAACAAACAATTATTTAAAAAATTGGAAAGATTATGGAAAAACTCCACCTCCTGTATCAGGTCAAGCGCAAGATAAATGGAGTACTATTGGTGGACAAGGTTTTGATACAAAAGGCCATAAAACACAAATTATCGTACCAGTTGATGGTGTAAACTGGGGGGTTAAATTTAAAATAGAAGCCACTTATCGTGGTAAAAAAGTAAAACCAGCAGTTGTTATGGCTGATGGAGAAGATGCTAACCCTGGTGAATATGGTATTTTTACCACTAACGGTGAAGGTTGGGAATACGTAGGAGAATGGATGAAAGGTCCTCGTGCAAAAGGTCCTTACACTGTTACGACTGAAGAACTTGTTAAGCAGGCTGACAAGACAACAAGAGGTGGTCTACTAATCCTAAAAGATAAGACTGTCGATTGGAATAAGTTTTTGAGTCCTGATACAGTTACAGGTGGTCTAGGTAGTCAAGTATTTGGACCAATAGTTTCAGCAAGTAAAGCAGTGCCAGTTGTAATGACCCGTGGGGCTTCTGAGGTAGGTTTTTATGTTGCGACCGCAGGGCAACAGGCGCTTATGATGGGATTCTTGGTAGTTGATGGTGGTGATGCGCCAGAAAGTTACGGTGAAGCTCACCATACTATCTCTACACGCGATTCGATAACAAATGCTCAAATAAAGCAACCTTACTTAGGTTCTACAGAAGCAGATATCGATGTGGATTCTAAAAATAACTGGACTTCTGATGATCGTGAGGATGTTTCAGATGAAGGTTCACAGCAATTGCTAACTGCTGATCAATATAGCAATACTAACGACCTTTTGGATTTAAATAAAGCTAAGAATGGCACTTATACTCTTAAGATTAAGGCTAATCCAAATGGTAATGCTAAAGCATATGTCAAAGCATGGGTGGACTTCAATAATAATGGGAAATTTGATGATAATGAAGGCAGTGTAGTTAAAGAAATAACTGCTAATGGAGATCACACTTTAACATTTAATGCAATTCCGAGTCTTAGTGGTGGCTTAGTTGACCAACTTGGAATGCGTGTGCGTATTGCGACTAATGCAGGTGATATTGAGAAGCCTACCGGGATGGCATTTAGTGGTGAAGTAGAGGACATGTTGGTTCGTCGTACTTATCCACCTCAAGGTGAAAAGAAAGAAACAACAGGTCTTCAAGGTGAAACACAAAATGCTACAGTTCACTTCACACCTAAAGGACCAGATCGTTCAGACTTTGTAACTAATGCTAGCATGAGTAGCCAAGCGCCACAGATTTTGGATAATCAAGGAAATGTATTGACTCCAACAAACGGCAATACTTATGTGCGTCCGGAAGGAACCTATGTAGTGACTACTAATGGAGATGATATCGATGTAGCGTTCACACCAAATGCAGACTTCACAGGAACTGCTGAAGGGATTAATATTCGTCGTACAGACTCAAACGGTTCATCAACTAACTGGCAATCAACTGATGCATCAAATCCAAATAAGAATGACATTTTGAACAATATGGATGGTCGATACATTCCTACTGTTCGAAAGATACCAACATATGAATCAACTGGTGTTCAAGGTCAAGAACAAAACAAAAATCTAATCTTTAATGATGGCGATCCAGATAAAACGCCAGTGACTCCAGATGCTTCACGCCCTGCGACCTTTGTGGATGCTAACGGCCAACCTATTATTGGTAACTCAGTTCCTGCTACATCCAATGGTCAGTCAGTTGGAACTTATGAGTTAGACCCTAACACTGGTCAAGTCACTTTCAAACCTAACAAAAATTTTGTTGGTACCCCAGACCCAGTTACTGTCCAAGTAAATGATTCTAACGGTGTTCCTTACCGAGCACATTATAAACCAACAGTGACTAAGGTAACACCAACCAGCACTAACGCAACCAGCACAGGCCCTCAAGGTGTTCCACAAACTGGTACTCCAAGCTTCCAAGGTGGTGACCCACTGGTTCCAATCGATGAAACAGTTGAACCAACCTTCGAAGATGGAAGTAAAGAGAAATCTATTCCAGGTCAAGGAACCTACACGATTGCACCAGACGGAACTGTAACTTTCACCCCAGACAAGCAGTTTGTCGGAAACCCAGATCCAGTTACAGTGAAGCGTGTGGATAAGAACGGTACTCCAGTCACTGCGACTTATACCCCAACAGTGACCAAGGTAACCCCAACAGGAACTAACGCAACCAGCACAGGCCCTCAAGGTGTTCCGCAAACTGGTACCCCAACCTTCCAAGGTGGCGATCCACTGGTTCCAATCGATGAAACAGTCGAGCCAACTTTCGAAGATGGAAGCAAAGAGAAGTCTATTCCAGGTCAAGGAACTTACACGATTGCGCCAGACGGAACGGTAACTTTCACTCCAGACAAACAGTTTGTTGGAAGCCCAGATCCAGTCACAGTGAAACGTGTAGATAAGAATGGCACTCCGGTCACTGCGACTTACAGTCCAGAGTTTACGAAAGTAACTCCGACTGGTTCAGGTGATAAGACAGAGGGTCTACAAGGTCAAGTCCAAGAAGGTAAAGTGACCTTCACTCCAGGCCATGATTCAGTTCCATTCCCAGCTGATTCGACTCCACTATTTGACAATGGTACAACTGTGAAAGAAGTGCCAAATGTTGGTAAGTTCGAAGTAGACGCAGATGGCAAGGTGACCTTCACTCCTGATAAACAGTTCAAGGGTGAAACACCAGAACTTGAATTGACTCGTGTGGATGCCAACGGAACTCCTGTTACTGTCAAGTACCAAGCAGTGGTGAAAGAAGTAACCCCAACTTCAACGGACGCCACTTCAAATGGTATCCAAGGTCAACCGCAAAAAGGTACTCCAACCTTCACAGAAGGCAATCCACTGGTTCCAATTGATGATACGAAACCAATGACTTTCGAAGATGGACAGTCAACGAAAACAGTTCCAGGTGTAGGTGAATACAGCATCAATCCAGATGGCTCTATTACCTTTACACCAGAAAAACAATATGTTGGCACACCAGATCCAGTCACAGTCAAACGTGTAGATAAGAACGGCACTCCAGTCACTGCGACCTATATTCCAACAGTGACTAAGGTAACCCCAACCAGCACTAACGCAACCAGCACAGGTCCTCAGGGTGTTCCACAAACCGGAACCCCAAGCTTCCAAGGTGGCGACCCATTAGTTCCAATCGATGAAACAGTAGAGCCAACCTTCGAAGATGGAAGCAAAGAGAAGAACATTCCAGGTCAAGGAACTTACACGATTGCAGCGGATGGTACAGTGACCTTCACCCCAGACAAGCAGTTTGTCGGAAACCCAACTCCAGTCACAGTCAAACGCGTAGATAAGAATGGCACCCCAGTCACTGCGACTTACAGCCCAGAGTTTACTAAGGTAACTCCAACAGGAACTGGCGCAACGAGCACAGGTCCTCAAGGTGTTCCACAAACGGGCACTCCAACCTTCCAAGGTGGTGATCCACTGGTTCCAATCGATGAAACAGTTGAGCCAACCTTCGAAGATGGCAGCAAAGAGAAGTCTATTCCAGGTCAAGGAACTTACACGATTGCACCAGACGGCACAGTGACCTTCACTCCGGACAAACAGTTTGTTGGAAACCCAGATCCAGTTACAGTCAAACGCTTAGATAAGAATGGCACCCCAGTTACTGCAACTTACAGTCCAGAGTTTACGAAAGTAACCCCAACTGGAACCGGTGCAACAAGCACAGGTCCTCAAGGTGTTCCACAAACGGGCACTCCAAGCTTCCAAGGCGGCGATCCACTGGTTCCAATTGACGAAACAGTCGAGCCAACCTTCGACGATGGAAGCAAAGAGAAGTCTATTCCAGGTCAAGGAACTTACACAATTGCCCCAGACGGAACTGTAACCTTCACTCCAGACAAGCAGTTTGTTGGAAACCCAGATCCAGTTACAGTGAAACGTGTGGATAAGAATGGCACTCCAGTTACTGCGACCTACAGTCCAGAGTTTACTAAGGTGACTCCAACTGGTACGGGAGATAAGACAGAGGGGCTTCAAGGTCAGGTCCAAGAAGGTAAAGTGACCTTCACTCCAGGTCATGACTCTGTTCCATTCCCAGCTGATTCAACTCCACTATTTGACAATGGTACAACTGTGAAAGAAGTGCCAAATGTTGGTAAGTTCGAAGTGGATGCAGACGGTAAGGTGACCTTCACTCCTGATAAACAGTTCAAGGGTGAAACACCAGAGCTTGAATTGACTCGTGTGGATGCCAACGGAACTCCTGTTATTGTCAAGTACCAAGCGGTGGTGAAAGAAGTAGTTCCAACCAGCACTAACGCAACCAGCACAGGTCCTCAAGGTGTCCCACAAACCGGCACCCCAACCTTCCAAGGTGGTGATCCACTGGTTCCAATCGATGAAACAGTCGAGCCAACCTTCGCAGATGGAAGCAAAGAGAAGTCTATTCCAGGTCAAGGAACTTACACGATTGCCCCAGACGGCACAGTAACCTTCACCCCAGACAAACAGTTTGTCGGAAAACCAGAACCAGTCACAGTGAAACGTGTAGATAAGAACGGCACCCCAGTTACTGCGACTTACAGTCCAGAGTTTACTAAGGTAACTCCTACTGGTACGGGAGATAAGACAGAAGGCCTTCAAGGTCAGGTCCAAGAAGGTAAAGTGACCTTCACTCCAGGCCATGATTCTGTTCCATTCCCAGCTGATTCGACTCCACTATTTGACAATGGAACAGCTGTGAAGGAAGTGCCAAATGTTGGTAAGTTCGAAGTAGACGCAGACGGTAAGGTGACCTTTACTCCTGATAAGCAGTTCAAGGGTGAAACACCAGAGCTTGAATTGACTCGGGTGGATGCCAACGGAACTCCTGTTACTGTCAAGTACCAAGCAGTAGTGAAAGAAGTAGTTCCAACCAGCACTAACGCAACCAGCACAGGTCCTCAAGGTGTTCCACAAACTGGTACTCCAAGCTTCCAAGGTGGTGATCCACTGGTTCCGATCGATGAAACAGTCGAGCCAATCTTCGAAGATGGTAGCAAAGAGAAGACTATTCCAGGTCAAGGAACTTACACGATT
>CAURRB010000040.1:0-13290 GCA_963527085.1 Streptococcus oralis | reverse complement strand
ATCCTGCTCTTGTTGATGCCAGAATTGAGCGTGTTGTGGTTCATAAAATTAGTAAGATTTGGGAATTTCATTTTGTATTTTCTAATATTTTACCGATTGAAATCTTTTTGGAGTTAAAGAAAGGGCTTAGTGAAGAATTTTCTAAGACAGGGAATCGAGCTGTTTTTGAAATCAAGGCTCTTTCTCAAGAATTCTCTAATGAACTCTTGCAGGCCTACTATAGAGAGGCTTTTTCTGAAGGTCCATGTGCAAGTCAGGGGTTTAAATCTCTTTACCAGAATTTAAACGTTCGTGCGGAGGGAAATCAACTCATTATTGAAGGTTCAGAGGCGATTGATAGGGAGCACTTTAAGAAGAATCATCTTCCTAATTTGGCAAAGCAACTCGAAAAGTTTGGTTTTCCAGCTTTTATATGCCAAATAGAAAAGAATGATGCTCTTACACAAGAGCAGGAGGAAGCCTTCCATACGGAGAATGAACAGATTGTTCAGGCTGCCAACGAAGAAGCTTTACGAGCTATGGAGCAACTGGAACAAATGGCTCCTCCTCCAGTAGAAGAGAAGCCAGCCTTTGATTTTCAGGCTAAAAAGGCTGCGGCCAAGCCTAAACTAGATAAGGCTGAAGTTACCCAGATGATCGACGTGACGACTGAGGAAAATCGCCTGGTCTTTGAAGGGGTCGTTTTTGATGTGGAGCATAAGGTGACCAGAACTGGTCGCGTTTTGATCAACTTTAAAATGACAGACTACACTTCAAGTTTTTCAATGCAAAAATGGGTTAAGAATGAAGAAGAGGCTCAGAAGTTTGACATCATTAAGAAGAATTCTTGGCTCCGTGTTCGTGGAAATGTAGAGATGAATAACTTCACACGAGATTTGACCATGAACGTCCAGGATGTGCAGGAAGTTGTTCACTATGAGCGGAAGGATTTGATGCCAGAGGGTGAGCGTCGGGTTGAGTTTCATGCTCATACTAATATGTCGACCATGGATGCTCTACCAGAGGTCGAAGAAATCGTTGCGACAGCTGCAAAATGGGGTCATAAAGCGGTAGCAATTACGGACCATGGCAATGTCCAGTCCTTCCCACATGGCTATAAGGCAGCCAAGAAAGCGGGAATCCAGCTAATCTATGGAATGGAAGCTAATATTGTTGAGGATCGTGTTCCGATTGTCTACAATGAGGTTGAGATGAATCTATCTGAAGCGACCTACGTGGTTTTTGACGTGGAAACGACAGGTCTTTCAGCCATCTATAATGACCTGATTCAGGTTGCGGCTTCTAAGATGTACAAGGGCAATGTCATTGCCGAATTTGATGAATTTATCAATCCTGGCCATCCCTTGTCAGCTTTTACTACTGAGTTGACTGGAATTACAGATGACCATGTCAAAAATGCCAAACCACTGGAACAAGTTTTGCAAGAATTCCAAGAATTTTGCAAGGATACAGTCTTAGTTGCCCACAATGCTACCTTTGACGTTGGCTTTATGAATGCCAATTATGAGCGTCATGGTCTGCCAAAGATTAGTCAGCCAGTTATCGATACGCTGGAGTTTGCTAGAAATCTCTATCCTGAGTATAAACGTCATGGTTTGGGGCCTTTGACCAAGCGTTTTGGTGTGGCTTTGGAACATCACCACATGGCCAACTACGATGCGGAAGCTACTGGTCGTCTGCTTTTCATCTTTATCAAAGAGGTAGTAGACAAACATGGTGTGACGGATTTGGCTAGGTTAAATATTGATCTAATCAGTCCAGATTCTTATAAAAAAGCTCGAATCAAGCATGCGACGATTTATGTCAAGAATCAGGTGGGGCTGAAGAATATTTTTAAGCTGGTTTCTTTGTCCAATACCAAGTATTTTGAAGGAGTTCCACGGATTCCGAGAACAGTTCTAGATGCCCACCGGGAAGGTTTGATTCTAGGTTCAGCCTGTTCAGAAGGTGAAGTTTTTGATGCGGTCGTGTCTCAAGGTGTGGATGCGGCGGTTGAAGTGGCTAAGTATTATGATTTTATCGAGGTCATGCCACCTGCCATCTATGCTCCTTTGATTGCCAAGGAGCAGGTCAAGGATATGGAGGAACTCCAGACCATTATCAGGAGTTTGATAGAGGTTGGGGACCGTCTTGGCAAGCCTGTTCTAGCTACGGGAAATGTCCACTATATCGAACCGGAAGAAGAGATTTACCGTGAAATTATCGTCCGTAGTTTGGGACAGGGGGCGATGATTAACCGGACCATCGGTCATGGTGAACATGCCCAACCGGCTCCGCTACCGAAGGCTCATTTTAGAACGACCAATGAAATGTTGGATGAATTTGCTTTCTTGGGAGAAGATTTAGCACGCAAATTAGTCATTGAAAACACCAATGCCTTGGCAGATATCTTTGAACCTGTTGAGGTTGTTAAGGGTGACTTGTACACACCTTTCATTGACAAGGCGGAAGAAACGGTCGCCGAGCTGACCTACAAAAAAGCTTTTGAGATTTATGGCAATCCGCTGCCAGATATTGTTGATTTGCGGATTGAAAAAGAATTGACTTCTATTCTGGGGAATGGATTTGCCGTGATTTATCTGGCATCGCAGATGCTGGTGCAACGTTCCAATGAACGGGGCTACTTGGTTGGTTCTCGTGGGTCTGTTGGGTCCAGTTTTGTTGCGACCATGATTGGGATTACGGAGGTTAATCCACTCTCTCCTCACTATGTTTGTGGTCAGTGTCAGTACAGCGAGTTTATCACGGATGGTTCTTACGGTTCAGGTTTTGATATGCCCAATAAGGAATGTCCAAACTGTGGTCATAAACTTAGCAAAAATGGACAAGATATTCCGTTCGAGACCTTCCTTGGTTTTGATGGGGACAAGGTTCCCGATATTGACTTGAACTTCTCGGGAGAAGACCAGCCTAGCGCCCACTTGGATGTACGTGATATCTTTGGTGAGGAATATGCCTTCCGTGCAGGCACGGTTGGTACGGTGGCTGCCAAGACTGCCTATGGCTTTGTCAAGGGCTACGAGAGAGACTACGGGAAGTTTTATCGTGATGCAGAGGTGGAACGCCTCGCTCAGGGTGCGGCTGGTGTCAAGCGGACAACAGGACAACACCCGGGAGGAATCGTTGTTATTCCTAACTACATGGATGTCTACGACTTTACGCCTGTCCAGTATCCAGCAGATGATGTGACGGCTGAATGGCAGACGACTCACTTTAACTTCCATGATATCGATGAGAATGTCCTCAAACTCGATGTACTGGGGCATGATGATCCGACCATGATTCGAAAATTGCAGGACTTGTCTGGGATTGACCCTAATGAAATTCCTATGGATGATGAAGGTGTCATGGCCCTCTTTTCAGGAACTGATGTTCTTGGGGTGACTCCTGAACAAATCGGAACGCCGACGGGTATGCTGGGGATTCCAGAATTTGGAACCAACTTTGTACGTGGGATGGTCGATGAAACGCATCCGACGACTTTTGCGGAGTTACTTCAGCTGTCTGGTCTGTCCCACGGTACCGATGTGTGGTTGGGGAACGCCCAGGATCTGATCAAGCAAGGGATTGCGGATCTATCAACCGTTATCGGTTGTCGGGACGACATCATGGTTTACCTCATGCATGCGGGTCTCGAACCTAAGATGGCCTTTACCATCATGGAACGGGTGCGTAAAGGTTTGTGGTTGAAGATTTCCGAAGAGGAGCGAAATGGCTATATCGAAGCCATGAAGGCTAATAAGGTACCAGAGTGGTATATCGAATCCTGTGGGAAAATCAAATATATGTTCCCTAAGGCCCATGCGGCAGCCTACGTTATGATGGCCTTGCGTGTAGCCTACTTCAAGGTTCACCATCCCATTTATTACTACTGTGCTTACTTTTCAATCCGCGCTAAGGCTTTTGATATCAAGACCATGGGTGCGGGCTTGGACGCCATCAAGCGCAGAATGGAAGAAATCGCTGAAAAACGGAAGAACAATGAAGCCTCTAATGTGGAAATTGACCTCTATACAACTCTTGAGATTGTCAATGAAATGTGGGAACGTGGCTTTAAGTTTGGCAAGTTAGACCTCTATCGTAGTGATGCGACTGAATTCATCATTGACGGAGACACTCTTATCCCACCATTTGTAGCAATGGATGGTCTGGGAGAGAACGTTGCTAAGCAGTTGGTGCGTGCGCGTGAAGAGGGTGAGTTCCTCTCTAAGACAGAACTGCGCAAGCGTGGTGGACTTTCATCAACCTTGGTTGAAAAGATGGATGAAATGGGGATTCTCGGTAATATGCCAGAGGATAACCAGTTGAGTTTGTTTGATGATTTATTTTAAAAAAAATTAACAGACGGACAAAAATTGTCCATCTGTTTTGTTATACTTATAGCATAACAAAGAAAGAGGTTTAAATGATGAACAATACAGGATTAGATAACAAATATCAATTTGAAAATTTTATAGAAAAAGACGGTAATGCTTTAGCAAAAAAAGAAGCTTTAGAAGTAGTAAAGAACTTAGGATTAAAATACAATCCCCTTTATATTTATGGGCAATCAGGTTCAGGAAAAACACATCTCCTGCAAGCAATTGGAAATAAGGTTCTTGAGAACAATCCAGAAAAGCGAGTAAAATATATTTCTGCTAAAGATTTGTTAGAAAATGAGCTAGAAATACAAAAAGTTAGAAGTGAGAAGTTTGATCTCCTAATAGTAGATGATATTCAGATATTGGGAGAAAAGGATGATATGATTCAAGAAAAATTTTTTAATCTTTTTAATTCTCAACATGATATGAATAAACAAATGGTTTTCTCTGGTGACTCTGAACCAGATCAATTGGAAAATCTAAATTTTCATTTGATTGTGCGTTTTAAGTGGGGAATGACAGCTTGTCTAACATTGCTTGAAGATTAACAAAAAGGACATTAGATGAATGATCAAGAGAGATTACTAACAATCTTTTTACGCTTACAGTTTGGGACTCCGTTAGGAAAAAAGCAATTAGCCCAGGAATTTGAGGTTAGTGAAAAGACGATACAGAGAGATTTTTCGCTCCTTCGTGATATTTTATCCAGTCATCTCGATTTTAATGGAGACCTGCTTTATAGTCGTAAAACAAATAAGTATAGCCTATCAAGTAAGTCAGTTTTTAATAAAAAGGATATACTTGTTATTTCAAAGATTTTATTGGAAAATCGAGCATTGAATCGGCCAGAAATTGATAGCTTACTAAAAAATTTACTGATTTTAGTTCCTCGTGATGACCAGAAAGAAATTGAGCAAATCATTGGTAGTGAAAAGCTTAATTATGCTCCCTTAACGGATCAGCAAAATAGAATAGAGAAAATATGGAATTTATCAGAAGCTATTTTGCATGAACAGGTTCTAGATATTGTCTATCAAAAACCTTATTCTGAGTCTTCTAAGAAGCAGACGGTTTTACCTGTATCTCTTTACTATGATAGTCATTATTTTTATCTGGTTGTTTATCAGTTAAAACACGCTACTTATATTACTTTAAGAGTAGACCGTATCCAATCATGGTCTCTTAGTGGTATAGAGAAACCCTCTATTTCTTATCGAGATAAATTTAGAGGTGGTGATATTCGTAACGAGAGAGTTGATGCTTTTATCGGGAAGAAAATCAGTATTGAGATTGGGTATTTGTATGATCCTACTATTGTGATGGATCAATTTCCAAATGCAAAAATAGTTGGGAAAAATGGTGCCTGGACTCATTTTAAGTTTAAAAGTCAGTATACACCGGGTCTTAAACGCTGGTTACTGGGACAAGGGGAAGCAGTTACTGTTTTGTCTCCTCGGATTTTAGTAGAAGATATGAAGCAAACTGTTCAAGAAATGATAGATAAATATAGATGAGGATAAAATGAGTATTCAATTTGCTTCTAAAAAGGTTGGAGAACTATTGAAAGAAGAGGATTTGCGGATTCCTTCCTATCAAAGACATTATAAGTGGAACAGAAAGCATATCCGTAATCTTTTTTATGATTTACGAGATGCTATGGGGAAAAAGGAATATCAGATTGGCTCCGTTATCTTGCATGAGAATGATGGACACTTAGATATTGTCGATGGACAGCAACGGCTAATTTCAATTTCCTTGTTTCTTCATTTATTAGATGATTTAGAGAATTATAAGGGTGCTAATCAACTTTTGAGTGCTGAATTTGGAGAGATGTCTTGCTATCATGCGAGTGAAAATTATAATGAGTGGAAAAATTTGACTCAATTGGTCGGCGAAAATCAGGCAAAAGATATTTGCAACTTTTTATTGGAAAATTGTTCTGTCTCCGTGATTACTATGCCACAGGGACGATTATCAGAGGCCTTTCAGCTGTTTGATTCTCAAAATAATCGTGGAAAATCTCTAGAACCTCACGATTTACTCAAAGCTTATCATCTTCGTAAGCAAGATTCAGAAGATGAAAAGATTGTTGAAAAGTGGGAACAGTTTGTGGAAGATAAAGATTTAAGCCTCAAAGAGTTATTTGATAACCATCTTTTTCGTATGAGACGTTGGTCTCGGGGAGAGACAGGACTAACAAACAAGCGTTATGGTTCTTATCTGCGTTTTACAGAGGATTTTATCGATGATTTTAAAGGTGTTGATTTAAATCAGAACTTTCCATACCTGGAATTGTATCGCCACATTGAAAATCTTCCTATGTCAATTACCATGCCTATCATTGATGGGAGCAAATTTTTTGAATATATTGAATCTGCCCATCATACTATTAAAAATCATAAAGATTTTTTAAATGAACAGTTAGGAATATTTAATGAGTCAGAGGAGGAAGGACAAAATTTAGCTTACCCAGAAGGTATGTTAAACATTTACAATAGCTCAAAGGGACGCTATCTCAAATGCTACAATCTGTTTCTAAATATTTGCTCTCTTTTTGCAGAGAGATTTGGAAAAGAAGAATTATCAAAAGAAATAGTAGAGACCTTGTTTATTTGGGCTTACTACCCCCGTGTAAAGTCTCGGGCTATATATGATGCTACTGTAGGAAACTATGCTGCAGGAGGAAAATTCAGACAAAAAGAGATTCAAAAGCTATTCCAACTATTAGCACATGCTGTGACTCCTAATGATTTCATGGTCAAGATAGATAGAGAATTATTTGAAAATTATACTGTGGAACAAATTATAGAAGAGGAAAAAGATAAATGGTAGAAACACATATAAGCTTATCAGTTAATCGTTTGCTAAATGAAGAGACCTATGCTATTCCTCTTTATCAGAGAAATTTTTCCTGGACTTATGATGAGATCGAACAATTATTGAACGATGTAGCAGATGCTTTTAAAGAAAAGAGAGACAATTACTATATTGGAACATTAGTCGTCAATGAAGAGAATGGTATTTTCAAAATTATAGATGGTCAACAACGAACCACAGCCCTTAATTTAATTGCTTTGGTTTTGAAAAATGAGTTTGATTGTGATAGATTAGAGGCGGTTCGTTTAACTTTCCCAGCTCGGAGGAAATCAAATGAAAATATTCAAAAACTATTTACTAAGCAAAAAATTTCTGAGGACGATGAAAATGAATTAACTAGAGGGTACAGACATGCTAAAGATGCCTTGAAAAAAGTGCTAGGAGAGCGCCAACTTGAACTTCAGTCCTTCGTTGATTATCTTTTTGTGAATGTCATCATTTTTCAAAGTATACTTCCTAAAGATTTAGATTTGAATCTTTATTTTGAACGTTTCAACTCTCGAGGCGAACAACTAGAGGCTCATGAGATTCTTAAGGCGCAAATGATGTCTAAATTTGGTGAAGATCAAGAATTGGCACAAAAATTTGCGAGAATTTGGGATGCCTGTGCGGAATTTGATAAGCCAGTATTAAAAGCTTTTCAAATCCGAAGTAGACCAAATAATCCTGATGAAGAGGGGGAGAAAATTTTTGGGAAAGAATATGCTGATTTCAAATTGCTAGATGTATTTGATAAGATAAGAGTTGAAAAGTTAGAGAAAAAAAGTTTACTAGATGCTATTACTCAGACAAAATATGAAAGTAGTAGCTTAGTAAATAATGGAGCAGATATTTCAAATTATACGACTGTAATTGATTTTCCAACATTTTTACTTCAAGTTTTTTTCATTATGGAAGGAAATGACGAAACTACATTTGATGATAAAAAATTATTGAAAATTTTTGAAATTGAACGACGAGATAGAGAATGGGTCCAACAATTTGGGCAACTACTTCTGACTATGAAGCATATATTTGATACTCTTATCGTAAAAAATGTCCAATTAGAAAATGAAACTGAATGGCAAATCAAACGAGGTCAGTATGAGACATATCAACGAAATGAAAATGGAGGATGGAAATATGTCCGAATTAATTATCAAAAAAATACTTTTGACAATTTAAACAAAAACATTATCCTCCTTCAATCTATGTTTGCTGTGACCTTTACTGCTAATCGTGATAGTCGTTGGTTATATGAGATTTTTCAATTTCTCTTCAGACATATTGAAGAACTAAATGATCAAGAATTTGGTGCTCATTTTAAAGAATTTCTTGAAAAAATGGCAGTGACGTATGCAGAAGAAAGACTGTTTACTGAGGATAGAAGAATTAAGAAATATGGTGCAATTCCTGTTTATGCTTTTAACTTTGTAGATTATGTTTTATGGAAAAATCGTGAAGAATTAAAGAAAGCATACGATGTTAAGTTTGAAGATTTCAAATTTACATATCGTCGTTCTATAGAGCATTGGTTTCCACAACATCCAAATAGTGATGAAAGAGTTGAAAAAATTGATGATAAATTTTTGCACTCCTTTGGGAATCTCTGTATCATTACAGATAGTCAAAATTCGAAGTTTGGAAATTTAGTTCCAAGTGCAAAATATAAACAGTGGGAAGGAATTTTCAATCGCCAGAGTTTAAAATTACAGATGATGGCAGATGTAACGGTAAAGAATGATAAATGGGGTATTTGTGAGATTCAATTTATGGAAAAAGAAGTGGAAAGATATGTACACGACTTTTGTGATAGTTAAATAAAAACAAGCTTTAATGAGCTTGTTTTTTAAAATGCTAATATATGTGATATACTAGTAATGGGGGACATTTGATGAAACTAAGAATTTTTGCGGAAGATAAACCTGCTGAAAAGATTTTTGACTATCAGCTAGAGCTGGCAGATGAAACAATTATTCTATCGACAGCGCTCTTGTCTGGTGCCATTGCTTTAGCAGGATTATTTTCTGCTTTGAAGGAAAAATAACAAAAGAAAAGGAAGAATAGAATGGTTTTACCAAATTTTAAAGAAAATCTAGAAAAATATGCGAAATTGTTGGTTGCGAATGGAATTAACGTGCAACCTGGTCACACTTTGGCTCTTTCTATTGATGTGGAGCAACGTGAGTTGGCACATTTGATCGTGAAAGAAGCCTATGCACTTGGAGCTCACGAAGTTATTGTTCAATGGGCAGATGACTTTGTAAACCGTGAGAAATTCCTCCACGCGCCAATGGAGCGTTTGGACAATGTGCCAGAATACAAGATTGCTGAGATGAATTACCTTCTTGAAAACAAAGCGAGTCGTCTCGGTGTCCGTTCTTCTGACCCAGGTGCCTTGAACGGAGTGGACGCTGAAAAGCTTTCAGCTTCTGCTAAAGCTATGGGCCTTGCCATGAAGCCAATGCGTATCGCAACACAATCCAACAAGGTTAGCTGGACAGTGGCTGCCGCTGCTGGACTTGAATGGGCTAAGAAGGTCTTTCCAAATGCAGCAAGTGACGAAGAAGCAGTGGACCTCCTTTGGGACCAAATTTTCAAAACTTGCCGTGTCTACGAAGAAGATCCCGTTAAGGCTTGGGAAGAGCATGCTGCTATCCTTAAGAGCAAGGCGGAAATGCTCAATAAAGAGCAATTCTCAGCCCTTCACTACACAGCGCCAGGGACAGATTTGACACTTGGTTTGCCGAAAAACCACGTTTGGGAATCAGCTGGAGCTGTCAATGCACAGGGCGAAGGGTTCTTACCAAATATGCCAACAGAAGAAGTCTTCACAGCGCCCGACTTCCGTCGTGCAGATGGCTATGTAACCTCTACAAAACCACTTAGTTATAACGGAAATATCATCGAAGGCATTAAAGTAACCTTCAAGGATGGTCAAATCGTAGACATTACTGCTGAAAAGGGTGATCAGGTCATGAAAGATCTTGTCTTTGAAAATGCGGGTGCGCGTGCCTTGGGTGAATGTGCCTTGGTACCAGATCCGAGCCCAATTTCACAGTCAGGCATTACCTTCTTCAACACCCTTTTCGATGAGAATGCTTCAAATCACTTGGCTATCGGTGCAGCCTATGCGACCAGCGTTGTTGGTGGGGCAGAGATGAGCGAAGAAGAACTTGAAGCTGCTGGACTGAACCGTTCAGATGTTCACGTGGACTTTATGATTGGTTCGAATCAAATGGATATCGATGGTATCCGTGAGGATGGAACACGCGTACCACTCTTCCGCAATGGAGACTGGGCAATTTAAGGAGAAGCTATGCTTGGAAGTATGTTTGTTGGTCTCCTAGTGGGACTCTTGGCAGGTGCTTTGACCAATCGTGGAGAGAGCATGGGATGCTTTGGGAAAATGTTTCTTGGCTGGATTGGTGCCTTTCTGGGCCACCTGCTCTTTGGAACTTGGGGTCCAATTATAGCTGGAACGGCCATTATCCCAGCTATTTTAGGAGCTATGATTGTCTTGGCTATTTTTTGGAGACGAGGAAGTTAGTTTCTTGAAAAATTAGAAAAAAGGAGGTTGGTCACTTGGGCAGCCTCCTTTTGAGTATGATATAATAGTTCTATGAGATTAGATAAATTTTTAGTTGCCTGCGCTGTGGGAAGTCGGACGGAGGTCAAAAACTTGCTCAAGGCTGGACGCGTGACGGTCAATGGCAAGAAAGAAAAATCAGCAAAATTGCAAATCAATGAAGAAAGAGATGAGATTCGTTTTGACGGTCAAGTGCTGGAGTATGAAGAGTTTGTCTACTACATGATGAACAAGCCCCAGGGAGTCATTTCGGCGACTGAAGATCCCAAGCATAGAACGGTTCTGGACTTGTTGGACGACTATGGACGTGCCAAAGAAGTCTTTCCTGTAGGGCGATTGGATATCGATACGCATGGACTCTTACTCTTGACAAATGATGGAAAGCTGGCTCATTCCCTTCTATCGCCCAAGCGTCATGTAGATAAAACTTATCAAGCTCAGGTCAAGGGAATCATGAGCCAAGAAGATGTGGAAACATTTGGCAAGGGTATTCCGCTCAAGGACTTTACCTGCCAGCCGGCCAAACTGGAGATTTTGTCAGTGGATTCATATAAGGATGAGAGCCAGGTTCGGGTGACTATTAGAGAAGGAAAATTTCATCAAGTCAAACGCATGGTAGCATACTGCGGGAAGGAAGTAGTGGACCTACAACGTTTGGCCATGGGGACTCTAGTTTTGGATGAGAATTTGAAACGAGGAGAATGGCGTCGCTTGACCAAGGAGGAGTTAGAAGTTCTCCTTGCTAGCGTTGCTTAAGTCAATTTACTTTAGTAAAAAGGTGAGGAGAATGACCTTGCCTTTTTATGTTTTCAGTTGCTTCCTTTGTGAAAAGAGTTATAATAGACAGTAGAATAAAAGGAGGAATCTATGAACGCGATTCAAGAATCATTTACAGATAAATTATTTGCTAACTATGAAGCAAATGTCAAATACCAAGCGATTGAAAATGCTGCCAGCCATAACGGAATTTTTGCAGCCCTGGAACGTCGCCAAAGCCATGTAGACAATACACCTGTTTTCTCATTGGATTTGACCAAGGACAAGGTTACTAACCAGAAAGCGTCTGGTCGTTGCTGGATGTTTGCAGCTCTCAACACCTTCCGCCACAAACTCATCTCTCAATACAAACTGGAAAACTTTGAGTTGTCACAAGCCCACACATTCTTCTGGGACAAGTACGAGAAATCCAACTGGTTTTTGGAGCAAGTGATTGCGACTGCAGACCAAGAATTGACGAGCCGTAAGGTTAGCTTCCTACTCCAAACTCCACAACAAGACGGTGGACAGTGGGATATGGTCGTGGCCCTCTTTGAGAAATACGGTGTCGTTCCTAAGTCTGTTTATCCTGAGTCTGTTTCTTCTAGCAGTAGCCGTGAGCTCAATGCCATCCTCAACAAATTGCTTCGTCAAGATGCCCAAATCTTGCGTGACTTGCTCGCTTCTGGTGCAGACCAAGTGACTGTTCAAGCTAAGAAAGAAGACCTCTTGCAAGAGATCTTTAACTTCCTTGCTATGTCACTAGGACTTCCACCGCGTAAATTTGACTTTGCTTATCGCGATAAGGATGATAACTACCAAAGTGAAAAGGGGATTACTCCACAAGAGTTTTACAAGAAATATGTCAATCTTCCTCTGGAAGATTATGTTTCGGTTATCAATGCTCCGACTGCTGACAAGCCTTACGGCAAATCTTATACAGTTGAGATGTTGGGGAATGTCGTTGGTAGCCGTGCAGTTCGCTATATCAACGTTCCTATGGAGCGTTTGAAAGAATTGGCGATTTCCCAAATGCAGACAGGAGAAACTGTTTGGTTTGGTTCAGATGTCGGCCAGCTCAGCAACCGCAAAGCTGGAATCCTTGCGACAGATGTTTATGACTTTGAATCAAGCATGGATATTCAACTCACTCAAGACAAGGCTGGACGTTTGGACTATAGTGAAAGCTTGATGACCCACGCCATGGTCTTGACAGGTGTGGACTTGGACGAAAATGGTAAGTCAACCAAGTGGAAGGTTGAAAACTCATGGGGAGACAAGGTCGGTACAGATGGTTACTTCGTCGCCTCAGACGCTTGGATGGATGAATACACTTACCAAATCGTTGTCCGTAAGGAATTGCTGACAGCAGAAGAACAAGCTGCCTATGAAGCAGAACCAATCGTACTCGCACCATGGGATCCAATGGGAGCCTTGGCAGAATAAAACATAAAGAAAAGAGGTTAGGGAAATCCTAGCCTCTTTTTAAGTTCTTCTTGAAGTGGCGATAGATGCTGCTTGCTAAGTGAGTTCTCCTTATTTTGAGTCTTTAAGTGACAGAGAAAAAGATATGTGTTATTATAGTAGTACAAAAGGATATCGGAGTGGAAATGAAGTATTTAAGCAGCCAAGACATCAAGGATCGTCAACGAAACATCAGTGACATTAAACCTTATAAAACAACCAAGGAAATCGTCGTTTCAAATATCTTTACCTTCTTTAATGCTA
>CAURRB010000039.1:0-13365 GCA_963527085.1 Streptococcus oralis | reverse complement strand
TAGCTGATTTTTTAACGATATCGTGATGCTTACAGATACGCTCCACATGAGTATCCACTGCAAAAGCAGGAATTCCAAACCCCACACTCATGACGACATTTGCTGTTTTACGACCAACACCAGCTAGACTTTCTAATTCCTCTCGAGTCTGAGGCACTTGACCATCAAAATCGTCTAGTAACTGTTGGGCACATTTTTTAAGGAATTTAGCCTTATTTCGATACAGTCCCAGGCGAGAAATGTGTGAAGCAATTTCACTCTCTGTCGCTACAGACATGGCTTGTGGCGTTGGAAAGGCAGCAAAGAGACCTGGTGTGGCCTTATTTACCGCTGCATCTGTGGTCTGGGCTGATAGCATGACCGCAATCAGTAGTTCAAAATGATTGCGAAAATCAAGACTAGGCTTAGCATCTGGAAAAAGGGCAATTATCTCCTCAATGACATGACGGGCACGTTTCTTCGATAAAACCATCTACTCGTCTCCATCAAATAGTCCTTGCAAGCCAGCAAATGGACTGTTTTCTTCTTTCTTGACTGCTTGTTGGGCTTGGTATTCGTCTTCAGTCATGATTTGCCAGTCATTTCCAGACACAAACCCTTGGCCAGCCTCTTCTTCTGCCGTCAAGATCTTGATTGGGATATTGAGCAAGATATTATCTGCTACGCTCTCAGCAAGGTCGATTTCCCCATTTTCGATAGGCAAGACCAAATCATCATCTAGAACTTCCTGGTCCAGTTGGTTGGTCGCTCCTTCCATGAAGACTTCTGTGACT
This sequence comes from Streptococcus oralis, assembly GCA_963527085.1. GTDB lineage: Bacteria > Bacillota > Bacilli > Lactobacillales > Streptococcaceae > Streptococcus > Streptococcus oralis_CV. Next base: position 12,592 of record CAURRB010000039.1, on the reverse strand, counting down.
GGATAAGACTCAGCCAACTCAACTGGTTCCATACTACGACTGGAAGCAAGAACAATGGTATATGACAACTGATAGTCTAAGAAATACAGACGGTCTTCGTACTGCACCTTTCCCACTGCAAAGATATCTTTGACATCTAAAATTTCTTGATTCCGTTTACGCAAGTCTGCGACAAGGTCTAAAGCTTGTTCAAAATGCAGGCCTTCAGGTTGCTTACGAATTTCTTGAATATTTAACTTCATATTTCCTCCATAAAGATGTACTCACTTGATTATACCATGAAAAGGCTATAAGTCAGCTTTCCAAACTTTGATATTAAAATCTCATTTTTTAACATATTTACTATGACAAACCTTCCTATTAGTGCTATACTATAGGCAAGAATACACCAGAGCAAGGAGGATGCTCATATGGAAGATAAAGCACTCATCACTGAAGCTTACCAACTCCTTTCCGAGTTAAATAAAAGCTACCAAAGCTGCAAACAAGGAACAGCCGATGATCTTCGACTGCAAGAGCTGCTGAACACCACTCTTAAGGAACTAAAAAAAGCAGAAAAGCTGGACAACAGTATCTTAATCGACCTTGAGAAATTTTACCAACGTACCAGTCTTCTGATTGGACTAGGGAGCCTAAAACTAAACAATCAAGCTCGCACTGCTTGGCGAAACTATGACAAGTTCCACTACGAACATGTCAAACACGTACTGACTCTCTATGGACCTGTTTTTGGATTTTAGAGCTTGAAATTACTTGTTTTCTATTGACAAAATTTCCTGAAAGGTATAGGATAGAGGTACTAATACTCGGAGGTAAGGGAGACATGAACAACTAAGTCTATCAAATAAAGAACCTTTATTTAGTAGATCTTGTTTTTGTCTCTTTTTGTGTGCTCTTTTTATACTAGATTTTCTAGTATCTTGTCCCCATTGAAAATCAAAAAACTAGAAAGTTATGCTCCTCTTGGGTTGGGTTAGGCAACTCCAAGCTAGTTTGACGAGTTTTTCAACGAGGATAATAGAGTTTTGACAGTGACTTTGGGCTCTACTAGATAAAGTAGAGCTTTTTGTTATGCACTATCGACATTCTAGAAAGGGCAACAATATGATAAAAATCAATCATCTAACTATCACGCAAAACAAAGATCTACGAGATCTTGTATCTGACCTAACCATGACTATCCAAGACGGGGAAAAGGTTGCTATTATTGGTGAAGAAGGAAATGGTAAATCGACTTTACTACGAGCTTTAATGGGAGAAGCATTATCTGATTTTACTATCAGGGGCGACATCCAGTCTGACCTTCAATCACTGGCCTACATTCCTCAAAAAATCCCTGAAATTCTGAAAAATAGGACTCTACACGACTACTTGTTTTTGGATTCTGCTGATTTAGACTACAGTATTCTTTATCGTTTGGCGGAGGAGTTGCACTTTGATAGCGACCGTTTTGCTAGCGACCAAGAAATTGGCAGTCTATCAGGGGGCGAAGCTTTGAAAATTCAGCTCATTCACGAGTTAGCAAAACCTTTTGAGATTCTATTTTTAGATGAACCTTCAAATGACCTAGACCTTGAGACGGTTGATTGGCTAAAAGGTCAGATTCGAAAGATTAGGCAAACTGTTATTTTCATTTCCCATGATGAAGACTTTCTTTCTCAAACGGCTGATACTATTGTCCACTTGCGGTTAGTCAAGCATCGAAAAGAAGCGGAAACACTAGTCGAGCATTTAGACTATGATCGCTACAGTGACCAGAGAAAGGCTAATTTTGCAAGACAAAGCCAGCAAGCTGCTAACGACCAAAGAGCCTATGACAAAACCATGGAAAAGCATCGCCGAGTCAAGCAAAATGTAGAAAATGTGCTTCGTACTACCAAAGACAGTACAGCTGGGCGCCTATTAGCTAAAAAGATGAAAAATGTTCTCTCTCAAGAAAAACGCTTTGAGAAAACAGCTCATTCTATGACGCAAAAGCCACTTAAAGAGGAACAAATCCAACTCTTCTTCTCACATATACAACCATTAGCGGCTTCTAAAGTCTTAATCCAACTGGAAAAAGAAAATTTGTCCATTGGCGAGCGCATTTTAGCTCAGGAGTTACAACTAACTATCCGTGGTCAAGATAAAATCGGTATTATCGGGCCCAATGGTGTTGGAAAATCGACTCTGTTAGCCAAGTTGCAACAACTCCTAAGCGACAAAAGAGAAATTTCGCTTGGTTATATGCCACAAGATTACCACAAAAAACTGGAATTGGATCTATCGCCAGTAGCCTTTCTCAGCCAGACAGGGCAAAAAGAGGAATTACAGAAAATCCAATCCCACTTAGCCAGTCTCAATTTCAGTTATCCAGAGATGCAACACCAAATCCGTTCCTTATCTGGTGGGCAACAAGGCAAACTACTTCTATTGGATTTAGTTCTGCGCAAACCAAACTTTCTCATTCTGGATGAACCCACACGAAATTTCTCTCCCACTTCCCAACCCGAAATCAGAAAACTCTTTGCCTCTTATCCAGGTGGTCTGGTCACTGTTTCGCATGACAGACGTTTCTTAAAAGAGATTTGTACGAGTATCTATCGTTTGACAGAGGAAGGTTTGGAAGTCGTTGATTTACTAGATTTATAACTTTTGAACATAGCAAAAATCCAGAGGCGAACTCTGGATTCTTTGGGCTGTTTGAGCTAACTCAAACAGCTTGAAAGATACTCACTTAATCAGAAGAACAACTTTGTTGCACTTGACTTGACAATTAAGGAAAAAATTGTTTTTCCATCTCTGCCACTTAACTACAAATTAAATAATTTATAACTAGTATTCTTTTTTCTCCATAATCATAACGGACAATTTTACTGCAAGCCCTATGATTAATATGCTTACAACTAAAATTCCTAAGCAAATCATTGATATAGAATTCTTACTAAAAATCTCCATTAGTTCTGCAAGAAAATTTGACTTTTCTTTTAACAGTGTTGATAAAGCAAATATTAAGAAATAAGTGATTACCATAATGAGTCTACCCTTTTCAGCACCATATTTAAGAATAAATGGTAATTGAATGGCAGACATAAGTATACTAGCAGCTAATGTAATTAAAGCAATAAACACTATATTATCCAATGACATTTGATTTTTTGTCATCAACAGTACAAAAATGCAGATTGAACCAACCAAACCAAAGGCAAATGCAAAGAAAAACTTGCTCAACACATAACTGCTCTTTTTTATTGGCATCGAAAATGCAAACTGTTCGAAATTTGATTTTGTATCATAGCCAAAGGCGATTGCAGTAAGTATGAGCGGAATCATTACACATATTAACGGAACCATAAACAATTCATTTTCATAAATTCCATATACAGCCAGTGCAATACTGATAGTAACCGTTAATAATAATGTCTTTTTTAAAGTTGCTATATCTTTCAAAATTAATGATGTCATTATTGTCTCACTCCTTTCACAAAGTAAATCATAATATCCTCAATTGACGGTTTTTGTAACTTGATACCATCAGGTACAAGACTCTTTTTAACAAGTAACTCTTGCCCAAAAGAATGTATTCTTCTTCCTACAATGGCTTCTTCATCAATGTTATTTACTTCTTCATTGGATAAAGTACATATACCGTAGTTTTCTTTTAACTCATCTTTTGTTTCCATAAATAAGATTTTTCCATTGTGGATAAAAGCAATGTAATCTGCCACTTTTTCTAAGTCAGATAAAATATGGGAAGAAATAAGAATTGTATGATTTTCATCTTGCATAAAATCTAATAACAAATCCAAGATTTCCTCTCTTACAATTGGGTCAAGCCCACTTGTTGCTTCATCTAAAATCAAAAGTTCAGCATTGTGAGATAAAGCAACAGCCATTGAAAGTTTCATTTTCATACCACGAGAATAGTTTTTAATCATCTTTTTATGTGGTAAATTGAATTTTTCAACGAATCCATAAAACTGCTTTTTATCCCATTTTGAATAAACTCTATGACAAAACTTTTCAACATCGATTAATGTCATTTCTTCCGGCACTAACAAATCATCAAATACCACTCCAAGTTTATCTTTCAGTTCAACACTATTAGGATTTTCCTCATCTAAAAGTCTTATATCGCCAGAGTCTTTTCTTAAAAGCCCAAGTAACAATTTTATAGTTGTACTTTTACCAGCTCCATTCTGTCCGATATTTCCAACTATTGTTCCTTTCGGAATAGTAAGATTTACCGGTCCTAGTTTAAAACTGTCAAATGTTTTTACTAAATCTTTAATTTCAATAGCATATTTACTCATATTCACCCTCCACATAACTCTTTAACATTTTTATCAATTCATCACTGGATACATCTGCAATTTCTGAAAGTTCAACTACTTCTTGAAGCTTCGATTCAATTTTCTTTAAGTATTCTTCTCGAATTAGTTCTTTATTTTGTGCTGCAACAAAATTACCTTTTCCTTGTACCGAATTTATAAACCCGTCTAACTCTAATTCATCAAAAGCTCTTTTTGCAGTTAACATACTTACTCTTATTTCTTTCGCTAAGAATCTTATCGAAGGTAGTTGTTCTCCCACTTTCAAATCTCCAGAAATGATTTGTGCTTTAATTTGATTTTTTATTTGCAGATATATTGGTTCATCACTGGAATTATTTATCTGTATATTCATCATCAACCCCCTACTGTTATTTGTGTTTTAACTGTTATTATTATAGCATAACAGTTAAAACATTGCAATATCTAAAAAGAAGCAGACAAAAATTTTTTTCCCGCTTTTTCTCATTACTATCTAAATTCTTTCAGCAACTCTCTTAGCTTTTCCAATATCTTATTTCTTCTCTTTATGAGAGCTGGATGAGATATTTTTTTCATTTCAGCCACCAAACGAATAGTTTCATCATTGAAATAAAGTCTATCAATGATTTCTCTTTCTTCATCATTTAATTTTGATAGTGCATCTCGCACTGCCTCAATCATCCTCTGTGTCTGAACGTTTTTATCTACATCAAAACCCTCATCAACTATACTATCCTCAAAATGTCCATCATTTTCAAAAGACGAGAAAAAAGCAGGTGATTTCTTCTATCCACCTGCTTCAAATATTTTTCGGCTCTATAATATTTGTAGTGGGTAAATCCCCTATGGATATTATGGAGCTTATTTTAGCTTTTCTTCAACCCACTACAGTTGACAAAGAGCCATTTTTTCTACATATGTTTCAAACGCTCAATTCGTTCTGAGATAGGTGGGTGGGTGTAAAATAGTTTTTGGAGTCCGCCACCTTTCTTGGGATCATTGATATAAAGAGCGCTACTGGCATCGTCAACATGTTGATGCATCGGCTCGCTATTCTCCAACTTACGCAAGGCATTGATCATCCCTTGAGGATTGCGAGTCAGCTCCACACTGGATGCATCCGCCAAAAATTCCCTCTGACGGGAAATGGCTAGTTGCACCAAGGTTGCTGCGAGAGGTGCTAGAACAATGGCTAAGAGAGAGATAACAAGCATGATAATCTCCAAACCATTTCCATCACGATCATTATCACTCCGTCTGCGACCTGCGCCTCCCCACCACATCATCCGTCCTGCCATACTAGACAGAAGGGTAATGGCACTGGCAAGGGCGACAGCAATGGTCGAAATGCGAATATCGTAGTTTCGGATATGGCTGACTTCATGACCCATAACAGCTTCTAGCTCCTCGCGATTCATGATAGCTAAGAGAGCCGACGTTGCTGCTACTGCGGCATTCTGCGGATTCGAACCTGTTGCAAAGGCATTTAAAGAAGAATCCTCAATGATGAAAACACGCGGCATGGGAATCTGAGCGACCATGGCCATATCTTCTACTACATGGTAGAGGTCTGGTGCTGTTTGCTCATCAACCTCACGCGCCCCATTCATAGACATGACAATCTCTGTCGATTGAAAGATCATGGTCAGAGCGTAGATAAGACCAATAATCAAGGCAATAATCACGCCACCAAGACCTGAACGCATAAAGAGATAGCCAACCGCATAACCAACCAAGGCCAAGAGTAGGAAGAAAACCAGCAACAAAATCCAAGTTTTTCGTTTATTGCTCGCAATTTGATCAAACAACATCTTAGTCACCTAAACCGCTAAAGTCAACTTTAGGAACTGCCTTTTCCTCTTCAGGTGTTTGAAGGAAGTCTGCAGCTTTAAAGCCAAATAGTCCTGCGATGATGTTGCTTGGGAAACTTTCAAGTTTTACATTGTAGTTGCTGACAACACTGTTGTAGAGTTGGCGAGAGTAAGAAATTTTATTTTCTGTATTGGTCAACTCTTCTTGCAATTTGATAAAGTTAGCACTAGCTTTCAAGTCTGGGTAATTCTCTGCTACTGCAAAGATACCAGAAATCTGGCGGGTAAGGGCATCACTGGCCTTCATAGCTTCTGCCGGTGAAGTTGCTGCAGCTACTTGTCTACGAAGTTCTGTTACTTTTTCCAAGGTAGAACCTTCATATTTCGCATAGCCTTTGACTGTTTCAATCAAGTTTGGGAGGAGATCATTACGACGCTTCAACTGAACATCTATCTGGCTCCAAGCCTCCTTGGTCTGCATACGATTTTTAACCAAACCGTTATAGCTAACAATCACAAAAATAACAATCAGAGCCAAAACTCCAAGAATAATCCAAGTCATAATCTTATTCCTTTCTGCTTTTAGATTACTACCAGTATATCAAAATTTTAACGAATATGGTAAAATAAGATGATACTAGAGAAGGAAACTACTATGAAACCAGAAACATTTTACAGCCTACTAGCTGAGCAAAATCTTCCACTTTCGGACCAGCAAAAGAACCAATTTGAACGGTATTTTGAACTCTTGGTCGAGTGGAATGAGAGGATTAATTTGACCGCTATTACGGATAAAGAAGAAGTCTACCTTAAGCACTTTTATGATTCGATTGCACCCATCCTACAAGGCTTGATTTCAAATGAAACTATCAAACTTCTTGATATCGGAGCAGGGGCAGGATTTCCCAGCCTTCCTATGAAAATCCTCTATCCTCAGTTAAATGTAACCATCATTGATTCGCTAAATAAGCGCATCAATTTCCTTCAACTTTTGGCTCAGGAGTTGGATTTGGATGGTGTTCACTTCTACCATGGGCGGGCAGAAGACTTTGCCCAAGACAAGAACTTCCGTGCCCAGTTTGATGTGGTGACGGCTCGTGCGGTTGCCCGTATGCAGGTTTTGTCTGAGCTGACCATTCCCTATCTTAAAGTTGGCGGAAAACTATTGGCACTCAAGGCCAGCAATGCTCCTGAGGAATTGCTAGAAGCCAAGAATGCCCTCAACCTCCTCTTTAGTAAGGTAGAGGACAACCTCAGCTATGCCCTGCCAAATGGAGATCCTCGCTACATCACTGTGGTCGAAAAGAAAAAGGAAACACCTAACAAGTATCCAAGAAAGGCTGGCATGCCCAACAAACGCCCACTTTAAACAATGGTGCACCCTTGTTTAAAATTCAGAAAACCATTTACAAAATCATACCTCGCTCTCGCATTTCCGTGCTCGGGAAAAATTCGTTTACAAAACGAACCTCGCTCTCGCATTTCCGGGCTTGGGAAAAAATGATTTACAAAATCAACCTCGCTCTCGTATTTCTGGGCTCGGGAAAAATTCGTTTACAAAACGAATTTTTTCTGCTATACTATCCTAAGCAAAGGTTTTTAATGTCATCCTGTGAGGTGACGAAGGCGCAGATTTATATAAATTTTTAAAAGATAACTATTTTTTAAAAAGTCTTACTCTGAGGGCCTATTGCTGCAAAATAATGGGCTCTTTTTTGGTGCCCAAAAGTGAGGTTTTTATGAAACAGGAATCAACTGTTGACTTGTTACTAGACGTTGATCAACGTCCTTCTGTTGGTAAAGGAATTCTTCTAAGCTTCCAGCACGTATTTGCCATGTTTGGTGCAACCATTCTCGTTCCCTTAATTTTGGGAATGCCCGTATCGGTTGCTCTCTTTGCATCCGGTATTGGAACACTTATCTACATGATTTCTACTGGCTTTAAGGTTCCAGTTTATCTAGGTTCTTCATTCGCCTTTATCACAGCTATGTCTCTAGCCATGAAAGAAATGGGAGGCGATGTCTCTGCTGCCCAAACTGGAGTTATCTTGACTGGTTTGGTCTATGTCCTTGTAGCAGCAAGTGTTCGTTTTGCAGGTACGAAATGGATTGATAAACTCTTGCCACCAATCATTATCGGACCTATGATTATCGTTATCGGTCTTGGTCTTGCTGGTTCTGCTGTAACGAATGCTGGACTCGTAGCAGACGGAAACTGGAAAAACGCTCTTGTAGCTGTCGTGACGTTCTTGATTGCCGCTTTTATCAATACAAAAGGAAAAGGTTTCCTTCGTATCATTCCTTTCCTCTTCGCCATCATCGGTGGGTATATCTTCGCTATGATGCTTGGTTTGGTTGACTTTACCCCAGTCCTTCAAGCCAATTGGTTTGAAATTCCTGGTTTCTACTTGCCATTTAGCACTGGTGGTGCCTTTAAAGAGTACAACTTATACTTTGGTCCTGAAACCATTGCTATCTTGCCTATCGCTATCGTAACAATTTCAGAACACATCGGAGACCACACAGTTTTGAGCCAAATCTGTGGCCGTCAATTCCTGAAAGAACCAGGACTTCACCGTACGCTTCTTGGTGACGGTATCGCGACATCTGTATCAGCCTTCCTAGGTGGACCAGCTAATACGACTTACGGAGAAAATACAGGGGTCATCGGGATGACTCGTATCGCTTCTGTCTCTGTTATCCGTAACGCGGCCTTCATCGCCATTGCTCTTAGCTTCCTAGGTAAATTCACTGCCTTGATTTCAACCATTCCAAATGCTGTGCTTGGTGGCATGTCCATCCTTCTCTACGGAGTTATCGCCAGCAACGGTCTAAAAGTTTTGATTAAAGAACGCGTTGACTTCAGTCAAATGCGTAACCTCATCATCGCCAGTGCCATGTTGGTACTTGGACTTGGTGGAGCTATCCTCAAACTTGGCCCAGTTACACTTTCAGGTACTGCTCTATCAGCCATGACAGGAATTATCTTAAACTTGATTTTGCCACACGAAAATAAAGACTAATCATCTATACACAAAAAATCCACTCGATTGAGTGGATTTTTTAATTACTTACTCTTTATTTCCAACAGTAAATCTTTCAATGAAATAATGGTCACGGCTAGTAAAATCATAGCCATACCGACAAAATCAATCGCATAAAACTGTTCCTTCATAATCAGAAAGGCAAAGAAAACGGCTGAAATTGGCTCTATGGAAGCTAATAAACTAGACTTAACAGGGCCTATCAGACTAGCTCCCTTTAGGAAAGCTGTATAGGCAAAGACCGTTCCGATGATGATAATCCCAGCAAATGCAAAGAGAAAATCTAAGCTGGTTGGTATGCTAGCCTGTAAGACTCCTGTGAAAGGAATAGCCACTACACCAGAAATAACCATCCCGACACCAATCACCGAAATACTGCCCCACTTCTTAATCAAAGCGATGGGAAGGATAATATAGAGGGCATAGGTCAAGGCTGAAAAGAGGCCCCAGAACAGGCCTAGGGGTGTGACAGACAACTGGTCAACTTTCCCATGCGTCGCGATCAGAAAAGTTCCTCCTATAGCCAATCCAATCGAAATAATCTCAGCCAGTGTCGGAGCTACCTTATCCTTCATACAGGTATAAACCAAAATCCCAACGGGGCATACATACTGGAGAACTGTCGCCGTTCCAGCATTGGTTTCCTGAATGGCAGAAAGATAGGCAAACTGATTTAAGAAAAGTCCAAACAGGGCAAATAACAGCAGAGATAAAAGGCTTTTTCTGTCCTTTAAAAAAGAAAGGAGTTTATACTTTGCAGTCACGTAGGATAAGAACACCAATGCCAAGCCTGCAATGATAAGTCGCAAATTGGTCAAGACTAGAGCGGAAATCCCGTGTGCCATTAGGTATTGACCACTGGTTCCAGACAAGCCCCAAGCAATCCCTGCCACTACTGTATACAGAGTTCCTTTTACGGTTTTTGACATTCTTCTCCCTACTCCCCTTGACGAATCATTTCCATGACTTGGTTTCGATCGACTATCCACTGGGCACGCTCATCCTTCTCATACGTTCGATTGGATAAAAAGATAGCCGCCTCCTGCTTCTCCCGATTCCACATAATGAAGGTACCTGTATAGCCCGTATGGTCGAGCCAAGCTCCTTCCAGATTCCAGGCTAGAGAACGCTCCTTATCATCTAAAGGAGAAAAATTTCGGCTCAATTCTGCAGCAAACTCATCTTTCAAGTAATGTTCCAGAAAGATCTGCAAATCCTTAACAGTCGAAAACAAACCAGCACTTCCAGCGTGTCTCCCTAATAGACGGGCTTTAGGATCGTGAATGATTCCGGCCTCTACTCCTCTCACTGTTGGTACAGCTTGCTCAACAGGACCAAACATCGTTTCCTTCATCCCCCATGGTCCCAAAACTTGTTCTTCTATAATCTGATCCAAATCTTGGTTAAAGATTTTTTCCAAAAGAAAACCCAAGAGTAAAAAGTGAACGTCCGAGTATAGGAAGGCTGGCTGATTTCGTCTGTTGAGGTGAAACATGGCTTCTCTCAATTCCTCTGCACTTAACTTGTCTCGGTTGGGAATAAAGGGGTCTAAATCTGTAGCATGGGTCAAAAGTTGCCGTATAGTGATATCAAGATAATCACACTCCGGTAAAAAATCCGTCACCGGTCGATCAATATCTAATTTGCCCTGCTGCCACAAGAAGATAAGAACCGTCCCCACTCCAACGACCTTACTCACACTAGCCAGATCATAAACCAAACCGCTCTCCGTCTTTAAGCCCAGTTCTGGATCACTCAATCCCAGATAAGACTCTTTCCATTCACCATCCTTATAATACGCAAAAGAGGCCCCGGGATAGACCCCTGCCTCGATTTGATTTTCTATTTTTCTTAGAATTTTTTCCAACTTCATGCTTCTTCAAACCACAATTCAATGTTATTGGTATCTTTACCAAGGAAGAATTTTTCAGACTTAGGGACAAAATAGCCCGTCTTTTCAAATTTTTGACGAAGGCTGGTTAGATCAAAATTTCTTACTAAAAATTTTAACATCGTCAGGTCCCAAGTGACATTGTTTTCAACAACCAAATCTGCTCCTTGCCCTTTAGTAAAAGTGATTACTTGCGCTACTCCTTCAGGATCAAGTAAGCTCTCTGTCCCTTCAGGCAAACGCAACTCCATAGAAACCTCAAATTGGCTCAAGTATTTTATACTTGTATTTGAATAAAATTCAGGAGCGGTTTCCAGTGGTACCAGATCTCTTATATCATTTTCTGCATGAACAAGGATCACATCCTCTTCAGGAGAAACAATCTCAAAAGCATACCCACGTTTTCCTTTAAATAGACGAGGAAGAGACTTCATTTGAGAAAGAAGGGCCTCGATTTCAGAAGGATTTTCAACCTTTATCAAGAGTCTAGCTAGCTTCTTAAGTCCTTCAACTCTGCGTGTTCGCATGCTTGGAGACTCTTCTAAAATCAATCTCTCCGTAGCTGTCTGATCACCTAGAGAAATAAAGGCAGACTCTTCCAGCAAAGGTTTCATCCCCAGGGTTTCAATGTAAAATTTTTCATTTAATTTTCGATTATTAACTTTCAAAGTCGGAACGATCCGAACAATCTCATTCACATTCATATATTCCTCCAACTCTTTTATTTTAAAGGATTTTCGAATATTTTACAAGCCATATCTATTTTATTTAGAAATTTTATAACAAAAAAACTGGGATTCCCCAGTTTCATTTCTTATAGGTAAAGTAGTTTAAATAGTGCTACTGCTGCAATACCCGCTGCAATTGGAGCTACAACTGGAACCCATGCATACCACCATTTTGAATCACCCTTGTGTTGACCAAGAACTGATTTTGGAAGGAGTTCGTGAAGAAGACGTGGTCCAAAGTCACGAGCTGGGTTCAAACCAGGACCAGTAGGTCCACCAAGTGAAGTTACCAAGGCCATTACTAGGAAACCAAGTGCCAAGTGCGCAACTGAGATCCCAGCAGCTGTATGTGGAGCTACTTGAGCTTTCACTGCCAATTCACTTAAATCAACAGTTTGTCCAGCTTGAGTAGCCATTTGTTTCATGTATTGAAGAACCTCTGCACCAAAGAAGTTTTTAGTCAAACCAAGTGCTGCAAAGAAAAGAACAAATGAACCTACAAACTCATTGAGGAAGCCGTTAACAGTAGCTGCAAAACGTGATTCTTTTGTACCGTGGTCGATGCTTGAAATCGTTGAGAAGGTACCCAAGATGTTGTTAGGGTTCTCTGTCTTCAAGTAGTAAGGACGGTGAGTCGCTACAACCAAAGCTTGACCGAAGATTGCTCCCAAAACTTGTGCTAGAATGTAAAATGGAACTTGATCCCAAGAGAAAAGACCACTAACAGCAAGTCCAAGAGTGAAAGCTGGGTTGATGTGGTTACCAGATACGTTACCAAACATCAAGGCTGGGATCATAACCCCCATACCATAACCAACCGCGATAA
>CAURRB010000038.1:0-13542 GCA_963527085.1 Streptococcus oralis | reverse complement strand
TCTATCTATTATACTAGATTTTTACGATTTTATCAAAAGAATGAAGCGAGAATGTGATATAATACTAGATATGATTTTAGATTTAAGAAAGAAAGTTCAATGAAAAATATAAAAGTAAATGCCTTGGCCAGCTTGCTGGTCAATATTCTCAATATCGTTTTTCCACTGATAACCAATCCTTATCTGACGCGGATTCTCAGCAAATCCAACTACGGTTATTTCAATACAGCCAATACCTGGGCTAGCTTTGTTATTCCACTAGCTGCCTTTGGAATATACAACTACGGGATTCGAGCTATTAGTAAGGTCAAGGATGACAAGAATAAAATCAACTACGTCTTTTCTAAGTTGTTTTATATCTCGGTTTTCACCTCTCTCCTGACGACAGGTATCTACTTCCTCATTATCTTCTTTGACACCAGCATTGAGAATCTGAAAGTCCTCTACTACATCCTAGGGGCCCAAGCACTCTTCCAATTTCTCAATATCGAATGGATGAACGAGGCTTATGAAAATTATGCCTTCATCCTCTACAAAACGTTAATTATTCGAATTACCATGCTGGTCGCTATCTTCGCCTTTGTTAAAACGGCAGATGATATTGTTCCTTATGCTATCGTTATGACAGCGACCACTATCCTCAACTACCTGCTCAGTTTTCTTTGGATTAAGAGAGAAGTTTCTTTTGTTAAGATTGGTTTCGTAGAACTTGCTAAAGCTTCTAAACCGCTCTTCACTATGCTTCTCTTAGCAAACGCTAATATGCTTTATACCTTGCTAGATAGAATGTTTATCACCAAGGGACCAGATGAAAACTACATTTCTTATTATACAATTGCCTATAGTATTGTCATGTTGATTGCTAGTGTATTGAGTGGAGCTATCAACGTCAGTATTCCTCGCCTTGGCTATTATCTTGGTAAAAAGGATTACAAGTCCTATAATTATCTCGTGAATCAAGCGGCATCCTTATTCTATTTCCTTATGGTTCCAACTAGCATCGGGATTATGATATTGGGACGGTACGCAACTGTTATTTATTCTTCTGAAAAATATCTTGAAGCGGGTATCGTAACTAGCGTCTTCGCTTTTCGTACCATCATTTGGGCTATAGAGTTGATTCTTGGTAAACAGATTATCTTTATCAACGACCATGAAAATCGCTTAACTGCCTTCTACTTCCTTGGTGGTGGTACCAATATACTATTAAATAGCATCTTGTATTTCAATAATATTTTTGCACCTGAGTATTACATCGCTACGACCATTATCGCAGAAACTATCGTTGTTTTTCTTGAAATTCATTTTATCAAGAAACACCAACTGATTAGTTTAAAAGAAATTTTTATAACCTTAACACGTTATAGCCTCATATCCCTTGGTTTTATCCCAATCTTCTATATTTTCAAGATGATTTTCCAAATCAATTCCTACACAGTAAACTTTAATATGATTCTCATGGTTCTTTCTACCGTAGCAACTTGTGGTATCTATTACCTCTTGACCCTCTTTATCACCAAAGATAAAACACTCCACTATGCACTGAACCTTGTACTTGCTAAATTAAAACGAAATTAAAAAAATCCCCTACTGATAAATTAGTTGTCAGTAGGGGATTTCTTCTTTATTCTTTTTCTTTCTTTTCAGAAGCGTTGGCTTCTAGATTTGAATCTTGTTTAGGTTGTTCAACAATAGAGGAATTAGCTTCTTGTTTCTGTTCTGGCTTGACTGCATCGCTATTTACAGCAGCAACAGCCTGTTTCCAGATTCCTTCTTCGTTTACTTTGTAACCATCAGGTGTTGTTGCGTTCTTCAACAAAGAACCATCAGCTTGGAAATAGTACCAATTACCATCAAGCTGTTTCCAACCCGTTTGCATAGCTCCTGATTCATCAAAGTAATAATGATCACCATTTACTTTATGAAGGCCAACCAACATGATGCCATCTTCAGGATTTAGATAATACCAGACGCCTTTGTCTTTTATCCAACCAGTTTTCATGGCTCCATTTGATTCAAAGTAACGGTAATGATTATCAAACCATTTCCAGCCAGTTTGCATGGCACCAGATTTGCTAAAGTAATATTGCTTACCATCTACTTGATGGAGGCCGACTAACATAACGCCTTCCTTACCTTCAAGATAATACCAGGCATCACCATCTTTCAACCAACCAGTTTGGAGTGCGCCCGACGTAGCGTAGTAATGCCAAGAATCATTTGACCACTGCCATCCAACTTGCATAGTACCTGCAGAGCTGAAGAAATAGTTCTTACCGTCAATCTCTTTAGATCCTACAGCCATGATACCTGTTTCTGGATCCAAATAATACCATGATTCTTTATCTTTCAACCAACCAGTTTTCATAGCACCTGAGTTCGTATAGAAGTACCAGCTATTGTCTTGCCACTTCCATCCAGTCTGCATGGCACCACTAGCATTCAAATAGTAACGAACACCATTTATATCTTGTCTGCCAGTTAACATGATGCCATCTTTATCCAGATAATACCATGTTTCCTGATCCTTGACCCAGCCGGTTTTCATAGCTCCAGAACTTGCAAAATAGTTCCAGTGACCATCAACAAATGCCCAGCCAGTTTGCATGATACCTTCTTGATTAAAGTAGTATGTGCTTCCATTGATATTCTTTTTACCGATGGTCTTTAGCCCATCCTCATCATAGAAATACCAATTTGAATCAATCTTTTGCCATGTTGAAGGCTTACCTGCTGTTTGGAGTGCACCACTTTCGCTAAAGAACATCTTCTTGCCATTATAAACTTGGTGTCCTGTTAGCATCTTCCCATCTGCCGCAAAGAGATACTTTTTCCCTCCAATTTCAGAGAGCTCGCTAAATCGTCTAGCACCATTTGATTGGATATAATACCAAGAGTCATCTAGTTTGAACCAACCACCAGTTTGCATTTTACCATTTTGGTTCAGATAGTAATCATTCCCTTTGGCATTTTCTCCCCAGTCGTCGTTAAGGTGAAGCCAGCGACCTGCTTGCATTTGTCCTTTTCCATTAAAGAAATAAGTGGCTCCGCCAATCTCTCTCCAGCCGATAGCCATTTCTCCGTCAGTCAAACGATATTTCCAATAGCCATCTTCTTGATACCATTTTTCGTCAACTACAGGGATATCAGGGAAGGTATTTGAAACATTTGCAAATCCTTTATCGCTAATATCAAAAACGGTAGCGTCTTGAGTTTGGCTAGCAGCATGAAGAACCTGAATATTTTTCTTCTGAAGGTATTCTCTGGTTGAAGCAACATTAATATCTCCACCAGTTGTCTGAATAATCATTTTTGGTGATAAGTTTTCAAGGAAATTAATCGTATTTGAAATTGTCGCATCATAATGGTGGTTCCATTTCATCATATCAACCTTGCCGATAACTGGACCTAACTTATCTTCTGCTCCTTCGGCATTATCCAAATCTCCTCCAAGATAGATTCTCTTTCCTGCCACAGTCACTACTGAAACAATGGAGTTGGAGTTATCATCTCGAACTTTTTTCAGATTCCCGTCAGCATCATATTCATTCTTATAGTTGTAGAGTTGGATATCCATATCACCTAATTTTAGGTGGCTATCCTCATCTGAAATATTCTGGATAAGAGTAACTCCTCGTTTTTGAGCTGCTCTCAAAGCATTATCATAATTGAAAAGATTATCCCATAGTCCCCAGTTTGCTGTAATCCGATCATCTGAATATTTTTTCAAATAAAACTTACCGACTTGATATCGATTGAGTATTTCGTCTGCCCCACCAATATGGTCACTATGAACATGAGTGCCTATAATAAAATCTAATTTTTTTACACCTATTTGATCCAAGTGGCGAATCAATCGATCCTCCAATACTTGATAATTTCTCATGGAAATTCCCCAGCGGCTTGGATAGCGTGGATCACTCCCATCAGGAAAATCATAGTCTTCTCCCATATCAATCAAAGCATAGTGACCATTGCTTTCCAGAAGGATGGCGTCACTCCCAGATTTTGCTTTAGTATTTATGAAATGGATACGATTGCCCGAACCTGCAGAGATGGTATCTGCATCTACTCCTTGCGATAACTGAATCAGTAATAGAAAGAATGCGAGAACACTATAGCTGACTGATTTTAATAACCATTTATTTTTCACCTTGAAAACTCCTTTATCTTAACAATAAGCAACTTTTTTAATCTAATCAATCCAATAATTTTTATCCCCTCCTGGGACTTGTTGCTCAATAGGAGGTGGAGTCATATAGTTTTCTCCAAATTCGTAGACAAGTATTTCATGGTATTTTCTCGGAACCTTGACCACAATGTTTTCATAGGGCATATCAATCAAATCATAGAGCCATTCTTTTTTTATACCATTTGGATAATAAGGGTCATAGATAGTACAAGTAAGATCTGTTGCTTGATCTACACTATACTTCAAAGCAAGGCTCTCTAATTTTTGATTCCATAGCTGTGGGGAAGTTAAGCGGAAAATAGCTGATCCCATATAACGAGGGAGGTTCTTAAGTCCACCATTCTCAGACTTGATCCCTTTAAAATTCAAAGAAGAAAGTCGAATGAAATATTTGTAGAGCTTCATTTTCTTACGGTCACTTTCCTCTGTGACGACACCATCATATGGAAAAATGTCAACGCAAGTTCCCAATACGACCGTTGGGTCTACGAGGTTAGCATCTCGACGAGTCCTTACATCATAGACTCTCATATAACTGTATGGATATCCCTTTGTTTCTCTGAATGAAATCAATTTGTAGTAGGGATGATTTTCATTTTGTAAAACCTTGTAAAGTTTTTCAAATTCATCACGCGCTAAGGAAATATCTGTATCATCATCCCAAGGGATAAATCCTTTATGGCGTACAGCTCCTAGTAAGGTTCCAAAATCAATAAAGTATTTGATTTGATGTTGTTCACAAAGATCATGTAGATACTTTAAAATATCCAATTCTACTTGCTTGATTTCTTCAAGAGTTAAAGTTCTTTCAGACATAGGTTCTATTCTCCTAAATTTGACTATATTTTTAAACGTTTCTTAATCCCAATCTCGTCATTTAGACCTTTTAACAATCTTCCATAATTTAAAATCATGATGAGATACTCTTTGTTCAACCGGTGGCAATTGCATATAGTCTCCGTAGTCTGAGGTCAAAATTTCATGATAATTTTTCGGAATGGTAAATTCCTTACCTTCAAATGTTCCAGTAGTAACTTGTTCCAGCCATTCACGTCTCCACACTGGTTTGTTCATATCCTTGTAGATAAGATAATCCACTTGCTCATAATCTGAGACTTTACGGGATTTTGCAAGCTCTTCAATCTGGGCAACGTATTTGTTCGTATTGGTGAAATAGAAAATAATAACTGACACATAACGTAGCAGTGAATTCAGTACACTTTTTGTATTGGTAATGCCTTTAAAGGTGTAGCAACTCAATTGACGTTTCTTTATCAGTTTCGTCATCTTGTTTTTAAATTGTACGTCATCCTCGTAGCCATCTACAGGGAAAATATCTACATAGATTCCCATATTCGAATCGATGCGAACATCTTCTTCTAGCAAGTAAGTATGGTTATCCTGCACTTTCATGAAGGGATAGACATAGTTGAGATTATTTTTATAAGACATGACCTCGTAACGTTCATCAGGGTTAGCGATAAGGTAGTCTTGCAACTTTTCATAATCTTCTCGTAACATGCAGATATCCATGTCATCATCCCAAGGGATAAATCCTTGATGGCGTACAGCACCAATTAGACTTCCATATGCTAAGAAATACTTGACACCAATTTTCTGACAAACTTTATGAATATACTCCATGATTCCAAGTTCCATCTGTTGAATTTCATTGACATCTGTTACTTCTTGGTACCGAACTCCTTCATCCCGTTTGCAGACTACGAGTCCATAGCCAATCGCTAGCCAGAAGATGATATTAATAAAGTTGGTTGAATACATAATCTGACTTTCAAATAATTGACCAAACAAGATACCGAAGAAAAGGATCATGATCAATTTATCAGTGTTTTTCTTGGAAACAATCAAATACGTTAAAAAGCGCTTGATGACATAAGCCAGTACAAGAAGGAAGGATACCAAACCTAGAACTCCCGAACTGACAAATATGGTCACAAAAATGTTATGGAAATTCCCACCGATAAGGGAGTTTTGAATCTCAAATTTACTGAAATATTCTGTGTAGTAATCTGGAACATTGCGTACACCATAACCAAAAATTGGTTTGGCACTTCCCATCTTGATGGCATTTTTCCAGATATAGGTTCTACCACTTGGTGTTGTTTCAATCAGATGGAGCTCACCGTTCTTCTTAGTGACAGACGAATCTGTCTCAGCATAGGATTGTCCTTTGTTTAAATCTAAGACAGTCGCAGTTTCAGATGAGATATAGATTGAAGTTACATAGCTTAATCCAATATTAGTTGCAGTAATCAGCAAACCAGCAACTATAAAAGTGAGGAATCGTTTAACGATACTTCCTCTAGTAGCAAAGAAACTATAGAGTCCAATCATGAGAAGTAAAGAAAGTAAGGCTCCTCGACTTTGCATCGTTGCGAAGTAAACTAATTGAATCACATTGTTCAGTTTAAGATAAACAGAATATTTACTTCCTTTATGGATCAAATACATGGCCAAAATAATGCTAATGTATGAAAATATCGCACTAGCATTTGGATTGACAATCCCCCACAGACGTCCATTCATGACACCATAGTAATAAGATTGTTCGCCAATCTTAAATAGGATAAGGACTCTACTTATCAATAAACCAAACGCAAAAATTGCTGAAGAAAAAGATACAATTTGAACCGTATAGGCAATCCAGTCAAATAATTTTTTAAGTTGCCCTGATTGTAACATGGTAAATAATAAAACATAGGTTACCATGAAGAGAATTTCAATCACATTTCCAATCAGATGTCCAGAGCGATTGAAAACAGCTGATAGCAGATGACTTCCAGCTAAGAGTCCAAATAAGGATAGAAATTTGCGATCTGCTGTGATTTCTTTCCACTTAAACAATAAGGTATAGCAAATATAAAGCACTACAATCGCTGATAATCCCTTGTAGAGGGGATTTGCTATCTTATAAACCAGTGAACTCATACTTAAAATCGAAATGAAAACAAATAGATACGCAATCCATAGTTTTGATTTTTCAAAGTATTCATCCATTTTTGAAAAATTCATTTTCAACTCCTTCTCATGATATTAGTTTTTTAATCCAACAATTTTCTTATATAGCCATGGAGAAATGACAAGTGAAAGGATAGCTACCTTGCGAAAAGTGGTGAAATAAGCATCTTTCCATATTTCGCGTCGGTGCTGAACAATCCAAGTCCTCAGCTCAGCTTTCTCCTTTTGATACTCTTCACGTGAAGTAAAGATAATTTTATCGTAAACTGTGATGTACGACCAACATTCTCTATTTATTAATTCGTATTTCAAATTAGGAAAGACTTGTGAAACTTGAGCAATTATTTGCTGATAAACTTCTATCGTGTCAAATACATATCGATTAACAGATGTTGTTGCACTTCCCTCACGATGATCATAATAATAAACAGGTTTGTCAATAAATACGCAACTGCATCTTGTCTTTAGTAGCAATTCAGTTAAAAATAGGGCATCTTCAGCTAGGTGATAATTGGTATTAAACTTTTCATCCGCAAGCAGGTCTCTCTTAAACAGTTTTGCGACTGGAAAAAATGATGTTCTGGTAGTCATCAGTAGTTCCTTCATGGTTTCTTCTGTTGACCAGAGTTCTGTTTTTCCAGAATGTGAAGGTAGGTCTGTTACAATTCCGTTTTTGATATGGTGCAGAGGAGCAATAACAAAGCCTACATTCAACCCTTCAACTGCACTTGCTAAAGTAGCTAGGTAATCTTTGGTAACGAAATCATCGCTATCAATAAAGGTAACCCAAGAACCCGTTGCTAGCTGAATTCCCATATTTCTAGCATTTGAAACACCAGCATTTTCGATATGATAAACCTTGATATTCTCATACTGAGACGCTAAGTGATCACAGATCTGTCCACTAGAATCAGTAGAACCATCATTGATTAGGATTAACTCAAAATGGGCATAAGTCTGTTGAAGAATCGACTCCACACATCGCTCCAGATAAGCCTCTACATTGTAGACTGGAACGATAACGCTTATTTTTTCTCCCATCATGCTCCATATTCTCCCTTGTACTCTGTATAACTCTTGTCCATGTCTGCTATAATAGCGTCATGATGCGGTACTTGCTTGTCCGCTGGTGGCGGTGTCATATAGTCCCCAAAAGCAGTGTTGAGATAGGCATCATAGCCTACTGGGATGGGCATCTCAGTTCCTTCAAATGGCAAAAAAAGATTGTCTTCAAAAGATGCGATTGGGTATTTGTTTCGCATATAGCCGGGACCTGAGCATAATTCCGTAATTCCATCGCTCTCAGCCAGACCATACTTGGTCATTTCTTTTTCAGCTTTTTTCCAAATGCGATAACGTAGAGATTTTGGAGTCAGGCCGAGTAAGATACGACTTCCCCATTTCATGACTGCACCATGCTTTTCTGGGATAGTTTGGGCGCAAAAGAGTGAATAAATCAGGGCCCAACGAACCTGTTTCTTACGCTCAGCTGGATTTTTAGGATAATAATCCAATGGTAAAACATCCAAGGCCAAACCGTGTGGCAAATCCAAATCCTTCTGATAAGGCTTGATACAAGTAGTTTCCTTGTCACGAATGGTAATAAAAAGGTTACGGTCTACAAAATCTTTGTTACTCTTTGACAAGAAATAACGCTCGTCTGCATAACGTGGCCACAGTTCTGCTAATTTTTCATAGTCCTTACGTGGCATGAAAAAGTCTAGATCATCATCCCAAGGAATGAAGCCCTCATTACGAAGGGCGCCAATGGCTCCTCCACCACAGAGATAGCACAACAAATCATGTTCTTTACAAAATGCGACGAAATATTCAGCCATTTCCAGACTACGAGCCTGAATCGCTTTCAAATCACTCATGTCTCTCCTCTTCTGTCCAATAACGAGTTATATCGTTTTATTATACCATAAAAACGCCCTAAAAATCCATCAGATACTAAGAAAAATCAAAGCCTAAACCACTTTTTCACTAGTGATTCAAACTTTGATTTTTTTATAGTATTCTATCTCATTTCAAAGGGGGAAATTTTTTATCTACACGATCGCATCATAATCTTTTTCTTTCGTCTTCAAAGTCTCAACAACCTTTGTTGAATAAGGACCCTTCATCGTTGTATCGATTTGACTAGAAATCATCCCCAGTGCTGTCTTCGTTGCTTGCGCTTCTGCTTTGATTTTAATATCCCCATCAGACATCAAATTATTACGCTCATTCAATTTGACTGGTGCATAGATATGGCTGATTAGTAAACGTTCTAGTCCCTTCTCAATCTCAGTCATACTATTATTCACTCCCGAGAAGAAGTCATTAATCATTCCATCAAACATAGATTATCCCTTCCTTTTTTCTTGATCGAGTTTCATCTTTTGACGATGTAATGTATCTATATCATCTTCTAATTTTCGTCGTTCTTGTCTATACTCAATCTCTTCTTTTTCAAACCTTTGCTCCAAAGCACGCTGATTTCTTGTAAATCCCATGGATACTGTCTGACTAAAGTGCGAAGCTATTCTGTTTAACCGTTCTCTTTCTTCGGTAGTATCCACGTCCACTTGTCCTAAGACATGCCGGACCATCTGGTATTTTCTTTCCATCATATGCAACAATTGGTCACGTTTTTGCTGAAGGTCTTCATATTGTTTTTCTCTTTGTTGGCGAATAGAACGATTGCTTTCATCTAATAAATCTAGATTGTTTTGCTTTGTCCTTAATTCCTGCCAGATTACTTGATTTTCATCCATTCTTTAAAATTCCCTGCTAACTCTTTATCGTTATCTAATGTCTTTTGGACACCATCTGCTATTTGCTTTTCTAAACTTTGAAAATCTTCAGCTAATTTTTCTGCTTTTTTGGTTTTTGGATAGAAATAATGATCAAGATCATCTACGATTGTCGTACGAGATACTCCTCCATCAGAATAGGCTGTTGCCACCTCTGTAGGTGACAAAATAAAACCAAAAGGGACTTGATAGGTACTCGCTACTATTTTCTCTGCTTTTTGGTGAGCTTTACGAACTATGGAACGAATCTCTTCCTGACCAGCATTCGCGACTTCATGCAATCCCGATGAAATCGTTAAGGCATGTTCGGAGTCTAAAAAGAGTTCTTCACCACTCGTATAACCGCCTGAAGCCAATGCGTCTTTAGCCTTTGCATAGTAATACAAGCCACTGGAAACCTTATCCAAAACAGATGAATAACGTTTTTCAATAGATGAGGTATCTTTTTTGATTCTGAGACTACCATCCTCATTAAAAACATAACCACCCCACATGTGTTGAGAATAAATAAAATCTAACTGCTGTTCCGAGTCCACATGATACATGATACCTACTACACCGACACTATCCATTCTATTTTCAGGATAACCTAAAGGAACCATATCCTTATCATCAATGTAATTATGAATACGATACTTTATCGCATCCACACGTTGCCGTTGCTCTTTGGTTAAGACTGGATAGGTATTCGGTCCTTGGTAGATATAAGCTCCTGAGATACGTGAAATGTCCCTAACATTAGCTAGGGCGTATTGGGCATTCATAGAGCCAAGAGAGTGACCATAAACTGAGATTTTAGCATTTGGATAGGACATCATAATATCATCTAAGATAGAAGCAGCCGCCTTCAACTGAGAAGTCACTCCTTCTTCACTTTTCAAAATACTCTGAGCCATGGGAAGGTCATTTTCAAGCCAATCCACTTCCCATCCTTCTTCAAATGGCGCTTTAGAACCTTCATAGAGAACAGACACTTCAGAATGGTCTGGACTCTCAACTACGTAAACCTTTATTCCTGTCTCGTTTTCGATCACCTGACGGACTGTGCCGATGGCTTTAGCGTTATCATTATCACCAATTTCAACAGGCTTATCAACTGCAAGCTCTTTATCATACTCTTTTTTTGCTATTTGAAATCTCTCATAGTCCGTATATGTATCAGTCATTTTTATCTCTCTCTTCTACTTTTTTCATTATGGTAGGATCATTTACTCCACCCTCACTAGTAAGCTTCTTCGTATTAAAGTTTTTATTTAGAGTGAAACTAAAAATATAATCCTTATTGTCATTGACATATATGGAAACCATAATACCTCCCATTGGATTGGAAGCAATAGATTCATAACTAATCGCATAATTTTTAATAACTCCATCTGGTTCAAACGCTTTCGGATCTATTCGTTTTAATCTATTTCTAAAAATTTGATTCGCTTCCTCACTCTCTACAATTCTCACCATCTCATTGTGTTTTACTTGTTTCATTACTTTAAATCCTCCTATGCTTAGTCCAACAATAACCAACAAACTAGCTAATACAATTCCTATAATTTTTAATATCTTCATGGCATCTCCTTATGTTATTTTACAAATATGTCATATTTTATTACCTGACGGACTGTACCGATGTCTTCTAGCTCTCCTTTATCATTTTTAATAGTCAGAGGATCACTGGGTTCATAGACTGAATACTCCTCATTTGCTATACTTTGTCGCTCGTGATCACTGTAATTTCTACTCATTGTTTCTCCTTTATCAGATTGTGCAATTTCCCCGAGTATCCCCCACTGGAGAAATCCACCTTATTTGTTTGCGAGTTTTTCTCTAGGGTATACCTTACATACAGTTCATTATCTTCATTTACATAAACAGAAAAATTTATTCCCCCCATAGGATTATGTTGAATAGATTCTGTATCTATTTCATAAGACTGGATTACTCCTTTATTTGTAAAAGCTTTCCCATCTATGTAATTTAAATAATCCTCTATTATTTCTTTGACTTCCTCACCCTTGACAATCCTAACCATCTCATCGTGTTTTACTTTTTTCATCACTTTATATCCCCCTACGCTTAATCCAACGATAACCAACAAACTAGCTAAAATAATTCCTATAATTTTTAATATCTTCATGACGTCTCCTTTATGATATTTTACAAATATGTCATGTACTGATTTACTTATAGTATACAATAAAGATTGGATTTTCCATCCTCACTTGTCGCTTTAGAACCTTCATAGAGAACAGACACTTCAGAATGGTTTGGACTCTCAACTACGTAAACCTTCATTCCTGTCTCGTTTTCTATAACTCGACGAACTGTGCCAATGAAGCTTTTCTGAGTTTCTATACAAATATCATTGTCAACTTGTAATCTTTTATCGTATTCTTTTTCAGCGATTAACTTTCGTTCATAGTCGCTATACATAGAATTCATCAGTTTGAGTCTCCTTTTAATTTTTCCAGAGGTGGATTACTCCCACCGCCATTTCTTAATTTACCATCACTATCTTTATGTAAGAATACACTAACATTATAAGTTGAAGAATCATTTATATTCAAATAAACAATTATTCCTCCCATTGGATTATGTTCAAAAGAATCAACTTTATATGATTTAATAATTCCTTTTTCTGTTAGAGCATTCGGATCTATTTGTTTTAAGCGCAATTTAAATATCTCTTTCGCTTCCTCACTCTCTACAATTCTCACCATTTCGTCTTGTTCTACTTGTTTCATTACTTTATATCCTCCTACGCTTAATCCAACGATAACCAACAAACTAGCTAAAATAATTCCTATAATTTTTAATGACTTCATGACGTCTCCTTATGGTATTTTACAAATATGTCATACGCTGATTTACTTATAGTATACCATAATCATTATTTTATTAGCCTTATAGTTAAATTGAAGATTCATCAGGTGGCTAAAAATCTAGTAGTACGCACAAAAATTCTTTTCAACAGCTTAAAAACTGTTGATATCAATTTTTCGTTTGGGCTAGATTCAAAAAACCTTCACTTTGTAATGTTCTCTTAACAAGTTTCTTAAAAGGATTTCAAGTTAGAATATAATGAATTTGGTTCTGGAAATCACTATATAACATAAAAAGAGCATTTCCATTTCAGAAATGCTCTTTTTTATATTTGGAATATAATTTTTACTAAGTTCTTTTGAGTTTTCTTAATAAAAGTATTCTATCTCATTCCCATTTGAGCGAGTTTGGTCTGGTATTTATTTTGATCGACTAGAAGACCTTGCCCACCATAGACATCATAAGCGTCTACCCAGTCACCAAGTTCGGGAACAGTTAATCTTTCGATACCATTCTGAGCGCCTTCTATGACAGATAAACCATTGGTCAACAAGAAGCTATACGGTAAATTGGTCGAAGTCATCGCAAAGACTTTTCCAAGTGCCTCAGATCCTGTAAAGAGCTTGGTTGGATCTTTGATCTGCTCAAGAACGGCTGACATGACTTGTTGCTGACGTTTGGTACGACCGTAGTCCCCTTCATCATCATCACGGAAGCGAGCGTAGTTCAGCAAGGTGGATCCATTCATCTGCTGTT
>CAURRB010000037.1:0-13660 GCA_963527085.1 Streptococcus oralis | reverse complement strand
CTAACTACGTTCAAACCATTGTAGATGATATGGATGTTGAAGGGACGATTTCAAGCGACTACAATCGCCGCACTATCAATCTTCAAATTGACACTAATGAACCAGGTCGTATTATCGGCTACCACGGAAAAGTCTTGAAAGCTCTTCAACTGTTAGCGCAAAATTACCTTTATAATCGCTATTCAAGAACCTTCTATATCACGATCAATGTCAATGATTACGTTGAACACCGTGCAGAAGTCTTGCAAACCTACGCTCAAAAATTGGCGACTCGCGTTTTAGAAGAAGGACGTAGCCAACAAACTGATCCAATGTCAAATAGCGAACGCAAGATTATCCATCGCATTATTTCACGCATGGATGGCGTGACGAGTTACTCTGAAGGTGACGAGCCAAATCGCTATGTTGTCGTAGATGCAGAATAAGCAAAGTAAAATCAGGTTCATCCTGATTTTTTGCTAGGAAAGGAAAGATTCAGATATGCTGAAAGCAGTTAGAGAATACCTATCATTTGAAGGGGTCCAGTACCGTAATCCTGATAAAGCTGGCGATGAAAGAGAAAAGATGTTGGACTTGCGGCAAAAAGGTCAAGAGGCTCGGAAGTCTTTTACAGAATTGGCCAAAACCTTTCAAGCTAGTCATCCAGAATGGCAACTTCAACAGACTAGTCAGTGGATGAACCAAGCGCAACGCTTGCGACCGCATTTCTGGGCCTATCTACAGAGAGACGGACAAGTGACAGAACCTATGATGGCTCTTCGTTTATATGGAACACCTGCTAATTATGGGATTTCTTTGGAAGTCAGTTTCATCGAGCGCAAGAAAGACGAGCAGACTTTAGACAAGCAAGCCAAGGTTTTAGAACTTCCAGCGGTAGAAGGAATTTATTATCTAGTCTACTCAAATGGGGAAAGTCATAAGGTGGAGGCTACTGAGGAGAATCGTCGTACTTTACGCGAGAAGGTGAGAAGTCAGGAAGTCCGTAAAGTTTTGGTTAAGGCAGATGTTTCCTTCATTGCAAATCAGTCAGTAGAAGCGATATTGGAGAAGCTAGAAGAGGCTTATGCGCGCTTGCTTCCGTACTATGAAGTGACGAGGGGATAGACAAATCAAATGTGTTAGATGAACGCAAATTGTTTTATTGCTATTCTATGCATTTTTTCATATAATAGTAAAATAGGATGTGTGATTTATTAATCACCTCAAAGAGAAAGGAAATTCTATGTCAAATCTATCTGTTAATGCAATTCGTTTTCTAGGTATTGACGCCATCAACAAAGCAAACTCAGGTCACCCAGGGGTGGTTATGGGGGCTGCTCCTATGGCCTATAGCCTCTTTACAAAGCAACTTCGTATCAATCCAGCTCAACCAAACTGGATCAACCGCGATCGCTTTATTCTTTCAGCAGGACACGGCTCTATGCTTCTTTATGCCCTTCTTCACCTTTCTGGTTTTGAAGATGTTAGCATGGAAGAAGTCAAGAACTTCCGCCAATGGGGTTCAAAAACACCAGGTCACCCAGAATTTGGCCATACTGCAGGGGTTGACGCTACAACTGGTCCTCTAGGACAAGGGATTTCTACTGCTACTGGTTTTGCCCAAGCAGAACGTTTCCTTGCAGCGAAGTATAACCGCGAAGGTTTCAATATCTTTGACCACTACACTTATGTAATTTGTGGAGATGGTGACTTGATGGAAGGTGTCTCAAGTGAGGCGGCTTCATACGCAGGTCTGCAAAAACTCGACAAGTTGGTGGTTCTTTATGATTCAAATGACATTAACTTGGATGGTGAGACAAAGGATTCCTTTACTGAAAGTGTTCGTGATCGCTACAATGCCTACGGCTGGCATACAGCCTTGGTTGAAGATGGAACAGACTTGGAAGCAATCCATGCTGCTATCGAAACAGCTAAAGCTTCAGGAAAACCATCTTTGATTGAAGTGAAGACTGTGATTGGATACGGTTCTCCAAATAAACAAGGAACGAATGCGGTACACGGTGCTCCTCTTGGAGCAGATGAAACTGCAGCAACTCGCCAGGCTCTCGGTTGGGACTATGAACCATTTGAAATCCCAGATCAAGTTTATGCTGATTTCAAGGAAAATGTTGCAGACCGTGGTGCATCAGCTTATCAAGCTTGGACAAAATTGGTTGCTGACTATAAAGAGGCTCATCCAGAACTGGCTGCAGAAGTAGAAGCCATCATCGACGGCCGTGACCCAGTTGAAGTGACTCCAGCAGACTTCCCAGCCTTAGAAAATGGTTTCTCTCAAGCAACTCGTAACTCAAGTCAAGATGCTTTGAACGTTGTCGCTGCCAAGTTGCCAACTTTCCTAGGTGGATCAGCTGACCTCGCTCACTCAAACATGACTTACATCAAAACGGATGGACTTCAAGATGACGCTAATCGCTTGAACCGCAACATTCAGTTTGGTGTTCGTGAATTTGCAATGGGAACGATCTTGAACGGGATGGCCCTTCACGGTGGACTTCGTGTATACGGTGGTACTTTCTTCGTCTTCTCTGACTATGTGAAAGCAGCTGTCCGCTTGTCAGCCTTGCAAGGACTTCCTGTGACTTATGTCTTTACCCACGATTCGATTGCAGTTGGTGAAGATGGTCCAACTCACGAACCAGTTGAACACTTAGCAGGTCTCCGTGCTATGCCAAATCTGAATGTTTTCCGCCCAGCAGATGCGCGTGAAACTCAAGCGGCTTGGTACCTTGCCGTGACAAGCGAAAAAACACCAACTGCCCTTGTCTTAACACGTCAAAACTTGACTGTCGAAGAGGGAACAGACTTTGACAAAGTTGCGAAAGGTGCCTATGTGGTCTATGAAAATGCAGTAGATTTTGACACGATCTTGATTGCGACAGGTTCAGAGGTCAATCTAGCTGTCGCAGCTGCAAAAGAATTGGCTAGTCAAGGCGCAAAAGTCCGTGTAGTCAGCATGCCATCAACAGATGTCTTTGACGCACAAGATGCAGCTTACAAGGAAGAAATCCTTCCAAATGCAGTTCGCCGTCGTGTTGCAGTTGAAATGGGTGCAACTCAAAACTGGTACAAGTATGTTGGTCTTGATGGTGCAGTTCTCGGCATTGATACCTTTGGAGCATCTGCCCCAGCACCAAAGGTATTGGCAGAGTATGGATTTACTGTTGAAAATCTAGTCAAAGTCGTTCAAAACTTGAAATAATCGCAGAAAAATCAGAGTAAAAACTCTGATTTTTTTATTGCCATAAAACAAGGCACAACCTTGTAAAAGTAGCTGAAATTTGATATAGTAGTCCTATGTAAAATACAAAGGAGAAAACAATGGATCCAAATATTACTTTTTTAATCATGCTTGTAGGGATGATGGCCTTGATGTTCTTTATGCAACGTTCTCAAAAGAAACAAGCACAAAAGCGTATGGAAAGCTTGAACAAGCTTCAAAAAGGCTATGAAGTCATTACAATTGGTGGGCTTTACGGAACAGTGGATGAAGTAGATACTGAAAAAGGTACAATCGTACTGGATGTAGATGGCGTTTATTTGACTTTTGAATTGGCTGCGATCAAGACCGTTTTGCCACTCAAAGAAGCTGTGACACCAGAAGGAACAGTTGTTGACGAAGGCGGAGCAATCGAAGAATAAAACGGGACCTGTCACTCCCGTTTTTCTATGAGATGAGAGGAAAAGGGATGAAAAAAATAGTATTTGTGTGCTTAGGAAATATTTGCCGTAGCCCCATGGCAGAGTTTGTGATGAAGTCCATGACGAGTGATTATCAAGTTGAGAGTCGTGCAACTTCGTCTTGGGAACATGGTAATCCGATTCATAAGGGAACGCAGGCGATTTTCCAGCAGTATCAGATCCCGTATGACAAAGATAAAACATCGCTTCAGATTGGCAGAGAAGACTTTGAATCGTTTGATTACGTTATCGGAATGGATGCTTCAAACGTTTCAGATCTGCGTCAAATGTGCCCTCAGGAACTACAGTACAAGATCTACTCTTTTGCGGCTGAAAGTGTCCCAGATCCTTGGTATACAGGAGATTTTGAGGAAACCTATGCTCGTATCACAAGTGGATGTCAAAGCTGGCTAGATCGATTAGAAAATGAGACTGACAATGGAAAAGCTTAAACAATTTTATGAGAAGTGTAGAGTTTACCTAACTCGTCCTAGGTTAGAACTCATTGCAGTTGTCGTAATGGTACTCTGTGCTCTTTCGATATTTCTGCTAAATACGCCTAAAAAGGGTGTCCTGACACTTGATGGTGGAGCTCTTGTTTATGATGGCACCTTGGTACGAGGGAAAATGAATGGTCAAGGGACCCTGACCTTTGAAAACGGAGACCAATATACAGGTGATTTCAATAATGGAGCCTTTAATGGGAAAGGAACTTTCCAATCAAAAGATGGCTGGAAATACGAAGGTGATTTTGTAAATGGTCAGGCTGAAGGTCAAGGGAAGTTGACGACAGAGCAAGAAGTTGTTTATGAAGGAACCTTTAAACAAGGCGTTTTTCAACAAAAACAGTAGTCTCCAAGTTAGGAGACTATTTTCAAAATCTAAAAAGAAAACGCTTTCTACGTTTGAATTCGATAACTAACTCTCAACTAGAAAAACTTTGTGAAATAAAAAAATTTTCTCCATAATTTCACAATCGTCTAAGCAAAACTCTGTTGCGTAGCCATATTGAGAAAAAAATCACAATCTTAGAAAATTTCTTTGTGAAATGCTCATGAAACTGTTTACAAAGCATAAAAAAAGAGTTATAATAAATTTGTGAAAAAATTAACAAAGGATAAAATCCTTAAAGGCTATGGAGGATAATATGGCTGATAAAAAAACAGTAACACCAGAGGAAAAACAACTTGCTGCTGAAAAGCATGTCGATGGTCTCGTGAAAAAAGCCTTGGTTGCGCTTGATGAAATGCGCAAGTTGAACCAAGAGCAAGTTGACTACATCGTGGCAAAAGCTTCGGTTGCAGCACTTGACGCGCACGGTATCCTTGCACAACATGCAGTTGAAGAAACTGGTCGTGGAGTATTTGAAGACAAGGCAACAAAGAATCTATTTGCCTGTGAGCACGTAGTGAACAATATGCGTGGAGTTAAAACAGTTGGAGTTATCGAAGATGATCCAATTACAGGTTTGACAAAGATTGCGGAGCCTGTCGGTGTAATCTGTGGTGTCACTCCGACAACAAACCCAACTTCAACAGCGATTTTCAAATCATTCATTGCTTTGAAAACACGTAACCCAATCGTTTTTGCCTTCCACCCATCAGCTCAAGAATCATCAGCTCACGCAGCACAAATCGTTCGTGATGCAGCTATTGCAGCTGGAGCACCTGAAAACTGTGTTCAATGGATTACAGAACCATCTATGGAAGCAACTGGAGCGCTTATGAACCACGAAGGTGTTGCAACTATCCTTGCAACTGGTGGTAATGCCATGGTTAAAGCTGCATACTCATGTGGAAAACCAGCTCTTGGGGTAGGTGCCGGAAACGTTCCTGCCTATGTAGAAAAATCTGCTGACCTTCGTCAAGCTGCTCATGACATCGTTATGTCTAAATCATTTGATAATGGGATGGTCTGTGCATCAGAACAAGCCGTTATCATTGATAAAGAAGTGTATGACGAATTTGTAGAAGAATTCAAATCATATCACACTTACTTTGTAAACAAGAAAGAAAAAGCACTTCTTGAAGAATTCTGTTTTGGCGTGAAAGCTAACAGTAAAAACTGTGCAGGTGCTAAACTAAATGCAAACATCGTTGGTAAACCAGCAGCATGGATTGCTGAACAAGCAGGATTTAGTGTTCCAGAAGGAACAAACATCTTGGCAGCAGAATGTGCAGAAGTAGGACCAAAAGAACCATTGACTCGTGAAAAATTGTCACCAGTTATCGCTGTCCTAAAAGCTGAAGACACAGAAGACGGTCTTACAAAAGCTCGCCAAATGGTTGAGTTTAACGGACTTGGTCACTCAGCAGCTATCCATACAAAAGACGAAGCCCTTGCTAAACGCTTTGGTACAGAAATCAAAGCTATGCGTATTATCTGGAACTCTCCATCTACTTTCGGTGGTATCGGTGACGTATACAACGCCTTCATTCCATCATTAACACTTGGATGTGGTTCATATGGACACAACTCAGTCGGTGATAACGTGAGTGCGATCAACCTTCTAAACATCAAGAAAGTAGGGAAACGTAGAAATAATATGCAATGGTTTAAAGTTCCTTCAAAAATTTACTTCGAACGCAATTCTATCCAATACCTTCAAACATGTGAAGATATTGAACGCGTTATGATTGTTACAGACAAATCGATCGAAAAACTTGGTTTTGTTCAACGCATTATTGACCAATTGAACAAACGCAGCAACCGTGTAACTGTCCAAGTCTTCTCAGACGTTGAACCAGACCCAGATATCACAACTGTAGAACGTGGTACTGAAGTAATGAGAGCATTTGAACCAGACACAATCATCGCTCTTGGTGGTGGTTCTCCAATGGATGCAGCCAAAGTAATGTGGCTCTTCTACGAACAACCACAAATCGACTTCCGTGACTTGGTTCAAAAATTCATGGATATCCGTAAACGGGCCTTCCGCTTCCCATCACTTGGTAAAAAAGCGAAATACATTGGTATTCCAACAACTTCAGGTACAGGTTCAGAAGTAACACCATTTGCCGTTATCTCTGACAAGAAAAACAATCGTAAATACCCATTGGCTGACTACTCATTGACACCAACTATTGCGATTGTTGACCCTGCTTTGGTTGAGTCAGTTCCAGACTTCATCGCTGCGGACACAGGTATGGACGTCTTGACTCACGCGACTGAAGCCTACACTTCAAACTTTGCTAACGACTACACAGACGGTATCGCCCTTCAAACAATCAAACTTGTCTTTGAATGGTTGGAAAAATCTGTTAAGACAGCTGATCCAGAAGCTCGCGAAAAAATGCACAATGCATCTACAATGGCTGGTATGGCCTTTGCCAATGCCTTCCTTGGTATGAGCCACTCAATGGCCCACAAGATCGGTGCGGTTCACCATACTGTTCACGGACGTACAAACGCAATCTTGCTTCCATACGTTATCCGTTACAATGGTACTCGCCCATCTAAGACGACTACATGGCCTAAGTATAACTACTGGAAAGCTGACGAAAAATTCCAAGATATTGCTAGAATGCTTGGATTGCCTCACTCAACTCCAGAAGAAGCGGTTGAAGCGTATGCCAAAGCAGTTTACGATCTTGGTGAAGCAGTTGGAATCACAATGAACTTCAAAGGCTTTGGAATCGATGAAAAAGCTTGGAAAGACAGCTTGCACGAAATTGCCTTGCTTGCTTATGAAGACCAATGTTCACCTGCTAACCCACGCTTGCCAATGGTAGCTGACATGGAAGAAATCATGGCAGATGCTTACTATGGTTATGCAGAACGTCCAGGACGTCGTAAATAATCGTTTATCAGCCTAGAGACAGGGGTTATCCTGTCTCTTTTTTGTAAACTCTGAAAGAGTTGAAATTGTAGTTTCACCTTAAAATGAAGAGAATATGCAGATATTATAAAAGATTCTAGAGATGTGCTTTGGAAATAAAAGAATGGATGAATAAAAAGGGGGAGAAAAAGTAGAAAAGCAGGAGAGAAAATCAACGCCCGTACTTGCAATTAAACTCAAATAGTTATATAATAGGTTTGTTGAAAGGTGATTTGTAGTGATTCAAGTTACTCTTTTCACAATAAAATTTTCATGATTTTCATAAGGAGGAAATCACTAATGGTAGTTAAAGTTGGTATTAACGGTTTCGGACGTATCGGTCGTCTTGCTTTCCGTCGTATCCAAAACGTAGAAGGTGTTGAAGTTACTCGCATCAACGACCTTACAGATCCAGTTATGCTTGCACACTTGTTGAAATACGACACAACTCAAGGTCGTTTCGACGGTACTGTAGAAGTTAAAGAAGGTGGATTCGAAGTTAACGGTAAATTCGTTAAAGTTTCTGCTGAACGTGATCCAGAACAAATCGACTGGGCTAACGACGGTGTAGAAATCGTTCTTGAAGCAACTGGTTTCTTTGCTAAGAAAGCAGCTGCTGAAAAACACTTGCACGCTGGTGGAGCTAAAAAAGTTGTTATCACTGCTCCTGGTGGAAACGACGTTAAAACAGTTGTATTCAACACTAACCACGACGTTCTTGACGGTACTGAAACAGTTATCTCAGGTGCTTCATGTACTACAAACTGCTTGGCTCCAATGGCTAAAGCTCTTCAAGACAACTTCGGTGTTGTTGAAGGATTGATGACTACTATCCACGCTTACACTGGTGACCAAATGATCCTTGACGGACCACACCGTGGTGGTGACCTTCGCCGTGCTCGCGCTGGTGCTGCAAACATCGTTCCTAACTCAACTGGTGCTGCTAAAGCTATCGGTCTTGTAATCCCAGAATTGAACGGTAAACTTGACGGATCTGCACAACGTGTTCCAACTCCAACTGGATCAGTTACTGAATTGGTAGCAGTTCTTGAAAAGAACGTTACTGTTGATGAAGTAAACGCAGCTATGAAAGCAGCTGCTAACGAATCATACGGTTACACAGAAGATCCAATCGTATCTTCAGATATCGTAGGTATGTCTTACGGTTCATTGTTTGACGCAACTCAAACTAAAGTTCTTGACGTTGACGGTAAACAATTGGTTAAAGTTGTATCATGGTACGACAACGAAATGTCATACACTGCACAACTTGTACGTACTCTTGAATACTTTGCAAAAATCGCTAAATAATTCTTGAGTCGATAAAAGCAAGGCCTTCTGGTCTTGCTTTTTTGTATAGAAAAATGGATGATAGTGTCATCCATTTTGTTTTAATTCTGTTTCGAAAGTATCCGAGAGGGCAGTAAAACTCAATTGTTCTAAGGTGAGTGGATGAGTAAAGGAAAGTCGGAAGGCATGGAGCATGAGCCTGCTTACTTTTGAACTAGAGTTATAGAGAGGATCGCCCAGAATAGGGTGCTTGTGATGAGAAAGGTGAACACGGATCTGATGTGTTCGACCCGTCTTTAGTTTGCAACGGACAAGGGTAGTCTTGTTTGGAAATTGCTTTAATCGACTGATATGCGTTTCAGCATATTGTCCATTTTTTGCATCAACTATTCTTTTTCTACGATCGTGTCGATCACGACCAATTTTATCTCGAAAGACAAGTTCTTTACTCTCTACTCGCCCTTCTATAAGTGCCCAGTATTCCCTAGAAATCTCTTTTTTCTCCAGTAAGCGATTGAGAATAGGCAGGATAAAAGGATTTTTGGCAAAGAGAATCAAACCACTAGTTTCCATATCCAGACGATGAACGACATAACAGGTTTGGCCAACGTAGGCAGAGACGTGATTGAGAAGGGCAATTTCACCAGGTTGATTTCCGTGAGTTTTCATTCCCTCTGGCTTGTTGACGATAATGAGATGTTGGTCTTGATAAACCTCTTGAACGAGGTCTGGATTGCCCCAAAGGATTTCTTTTTAGGGATAATCTTCCTCGTCAAAAGTCAACTGGCAAATGTCACCTGGTTTGACCATCTCGTTCCAGTGAACTTGTTTGTGATTCATTAAGATGTTCTTCTTTATTCTCAAAAAATGGCGGATTTTTCTAGGGATGAGGAGTTGTTCCTCTAGAAATTGTTTGACCGTCATTTGAGGCAAGGATTCGGGTAATGTAAATGTGAATTGCATACAGATATTGTAACAAAAAAAGCCCTATTTGGATAGGGAGTAGCTAAATTCTTGAGTTCCTATGGTGAAGATGATAAAATAAACGCATGAAATTAGATAAATTGTTTGAGAAGTTTCTTTCTCTCTTTAAAAAAGAAACGAATGAATCAGCAGAGTCTGATTCGACGAGCATGCGTCGTTCACGGAGCGATAGAAAAAAATTAGGCCATGTAGGTCCGATTCGGAAATTCTGGCGTCGTTATCATCTGACAAAAATCGTCATCATTTTAGGGTTAAGTGCAGGTTTGATAGTAGGAACCTACCTATTTGCGATAGCCAAGTCTACCAATGTCAATGATTTGCAAAATGCCTTGAAAACGCGAACTCTGATTTTTGATCGCGAAGAAAAAGAGGCAGGAGCCCTGTCGGGTCAAAAGGGAACCTATGTTGAACTGACAGATATCAGTAAAGACTTGCAGAATGCTGTCGTCGCGACAGAGGACCGTTCCTTCTATAAAAATGATGGAATTAACTACGGTCGTTTCTTTCTAGCTATCCTTACAGCAGGTCGTTCTGGAGGGGGATCCACCATCACTCAACAGTTGGCAAAAAATGCTTATCTTTCTCAGGATCAGACCGTTGAACGGAAGGCCAAGGAGTTTTTCCTTGCCTTAGAGTTGACCAAGAAATACAGCAAGGAGCAAATCCTTACTATGTACCTCAATAACGCCTACTTTGGAAATGGGGTATGGGGTGTTGAAGATGCAAGTAAGAAATATTTCGGTGTATCGGCTTCACAACTAACGCTTGATCAGGCGGCCACTCTAGCAGGGATGCTCAAGGGACCAGAATTGTATAATCCATTAAATTCTGTTGAAACTTCGACCAACCGTAGGGATACTGTTTTGCAAAATATGGTTGCAGCGGGCTATATTGATAAAAATCAAGAGACCGAAGCGGCTGGAGTAGATATGGCTTCTCAACTGCAAGATAAGTATGAAGGCAAAGTTTCGGATTATCGTTACCCGTCCTATTTTGATGCTGTTGTCAACGAAGCGGTTTCCAAGTACAATCTCACAGAAGAAGAGATTGTCAACAACGGCTACCGAATCTACACAGAGCTTGACCAAAACTACCAAGCAAACATGCAGGTTATTTACGAAAACACTTCGCTATTTCCAACAGCAGAAGACGGAACACATGCCGAATCAGGTAGTGTCGCTCTAGAACCCAAGACTGGTGGAGTGCGTGGAGTTGTTGGTCGTGTAGCTGGTGATGACAAACCAGGTTTTCGCAATTTCAACTATGCCACTCAGTCTAAGCGTAGCCCAGGCTCAACCATTAAACCTTTAGTCGTTTATACACCCGCAGTAGAAGCAGGGTGGGCCTTGAACAAGCAACTGGATAATCATACGATGCAGTACAACAGTTATCAAGTAGACAACTATGCAGGTATTAAGACATCTCCAGAAGTACCTATGTATCAGGCCTTGGCGGAATCACTCAACCTCCCTGCTGTTGCGACTGTAAATGAATTAGGTATTGACAAAGCTTTTGACGCTGGGGAGAGATTTGGTTTGAATATGGAAAAAGTTGACCGAGTTCTTGGAGTTGCCCTTGGTGGAGGTGTGGAGACGAATCCTCTCCAGATGGCGCAAGCCTATGCAGCCTTTGCTAATGGGGGTTTAATGCCTGAAGCACATTTCATCACTCGTATTGAAAATGCCAGCGGTCAGGTCATCAAGAGTCATAAAAACTCCCAAAAACGAGTGATTGATAAGTCGGTAGCTGATAAAATGACCAGCATGATGCTAGGAACATTTACCAATGGTACAGGAATTAGTTCGTCACCAGCGGATTACGTTATGGCTGGTAAAACAGGTACGACTGAAGCTGTTTTCAACCCAGAATATACCAGTGACCAGTGGGTGATCGGCTATACTCCAGATGTGGTCATCAGCCACTGGCTCGGCTTCCCAACAACAGATGAGAATCATTATCTAGCAGGTTCGACCTCAAATGGAGCAGCCCATGTCTTTAGAAGTATGGCTAATACCATTTTGCCATACACTCCAGGTAGTACTTTTACAGTTGAGAATGCTTATAAACAAAATGGGATTGAACCAGAAAATACGAAAAAGCAAGTTGTTGAAAATGAGACAAACCAGTCTGAGGACCCGATAGGAGATATTCGTAGTCGCGCACAAAATCTTGTAGATGAAGCAGGACGTGCGATTTCAGAAGCTAAAATAAAAGAAAAAGCTCAGACAATATGGGACTCAATCCTTAATCTATTTCGTTAAGAGGCTTGTCAAAGCCTAGGTTTCTTGTTATAATAGATAAGATGGAGGCGTTATGGCACTAAAAAAAGCAAGCCTAGCTTGTGCAGTTTGTGGTTCAAGGAATTACTCAATCAAAATTAGTGGGAACCCCAAGCCAACACGACTAGAAGTAAATAAATTTTGTAAACATTGTGGAAAATATACGACACATAGAGAAACGAGATAGGAGAGAACGATGGGTTTTATTAAGGATATTTTTAAACTTCTTAAAGAAACAACTTGGCCAACTCGCAAAGAAAGCTGGAGAGATTTTCGCTCTATTATGGAATACACAGCCTTCTTTGTGGTCATCATTTACATTTTTGACCAGTTGATTGTATCAGGTTTGATTCGATTTATTAACATTTTTTAGAAGAAAAGTGGAGAAGTTCTGCTAACTTTCTTCTATATATGTATGAAAGGAAATATCATGGATAGTTTTGACAAGGGATGGTTTGTTCTACAAACTTATTCTGGCTATGAAAATAAGGTAAAAGAAAATCTATTGCAACGTGCGCAAACATATAACATGTTGGATAATATTCTTCGCGTTGAGATTCCAACACAAACCGTGCAAGTTGAGAAAAATGGAAAGAAAAAGGAAATTGAAGAGAATCGCTTTCCAGGTTATGTCCTTGTAGAAATGGTCATGACCGATGAAGCATGGTTCGTCGTTCGAAACACACCTAACGTAACAGGATTCGTCGGCTCACACGGTAACAGATCAAAACCAACTCCACTTTTGGAACAAGAAATCCGTGATATTCTGGTTTCAATGGGACAAACTGTTCAAGAGTTCGATATTGATGTTGAAGTTGGCCAGACAGTCCGCATCATTGATGGCGCTTTTGCAGACTACACAGGGAAAATCACTGAAATTGATAACAACAAAGTGAAGATGATTATCTCTATGTTTGGTAATGATACGATTGCAGAAGTGAATCTCAACCAAATTGCAGAATTATAACCCCAGAGAGGCTTTGCCTCTCTTTTATGTGTCGTTGAGGGAGAAAGAAGTATAGAATAGAGGAAGTAGACCCAGGGGCTCGCGCATTTTGCTAAACTAAATGCAGAAAGGAGAGGTCTATGAATCTAAAAGACTTATATGAAGAAAGTAAGGGAATCGTCCATAAGTGTCGCAAAGATTATCATTTGCATCTGTGGGAGAAAGAGGACTGGGACCAGGAAGGCATGTTATGTCTGTATGAGCTGGTGAGTCGCAACCCAGAGTTACTAGAGGGCGAGCGCCATCAACTATATGTCTGCTTTAAAACAAAATTTAGAAATCGTATTCTAGATTACATCCGTAAACAGGAAAGTCACAAGCGCCGTTTTGACAAAGAACCCTATGAAGAGGTGAGTGAGATTAGCCATCGTCTAGGAGAAAAAGGACTCAGGCTGGACGATTATTATCTCTTTCACGAACTTCTAAAGAATTACAAATCAAAACAGAGTGTGGAAAAACAAGAATTAATAGACCGTCTCATGGGAGGGGAAGTCTTTAGAGGACGTAAAGCTCTCCTGAGAGAACTTTCCCTTATCTTTTCAGAATTTCGATAAAGAGGAAAAAAAGTCCTTGACAAAGGTAAAAAAGTAGGTATAATAGAAAGAG
>CAURRB010000036.1:0-14096 GCA_963527085.1 Streptococcus oralis | reverse complement strand
GTTCATCTCTCTTGGTGGGATAAAGGTTTCCAAGAAGAATGGGCACGATTTGAGGCTGTACTAAAAGAGTTGAACAAACCTCTGATTTTAGCAGGTGATTTTAATAATCCAGCTGGTCAGGAAGGCTATCAAGCGATTTTAGCTAGCCCATTAGGATTACAAGACGCGTTTGAAGTTGCAAAAGAAAGAAGTGGTAGCTATACCGTTCCACCAGAAATTGATGGCTGGAAAGGCAATACTGAACCACTACGAATCGACTATGTCTTTACGACCAAGGAATTAGAAGTAGAGAGTTTACAAGTAGTTTTTGATGGCCAAAATAGTCCACAAGTCAGTGATCACTATGGTTTGAATGCTGTATTGACCTGGAAATAATGAAAGAGGTTGGAATCAGAGGTTCCAACCTTTTAATTTATTCGAATCTTTACTACAGGACTGAGACTCAAATGGGACTACTGCAATAGGACAAAATATGGTATAATTGAAAGGATAGAATCGAGGATAGTATGTCATTTAAGAAATTTCAATTTAAAAATTATATAGTAGAAGCCTTGGAGGAGTTGAAGTTTACGACTCCTACCGAAGTTCAGGAAAAGTTGATTCCTATTGTCTTGGCGGGTCGTGACTTGGTGGGCGAGTCGAAAACAGGTTCAGGAAAGACTCATACTTTCTTATTACCCATTTTCCAGCAATTAGATGAAACTAGCGATAGTGTGCAAGCAGTCATTACTGCACCAAGTCGTGAGTTGGCCACTCAAATATACCAAGCAGCTCGTCAGATTGCAGCTCACTCAGATGTCGAAGTTCGTGTGGTTAATTATGTGGGTGGTACGGATAAGGTGCGTCAGATTGAAAAACTTGCCAGCAATCAACCACATATCGTTATCGGAACGCCAGGTCGCATCTATGACTTGGTCAAATCTGGTGATTTGGCTATTCACAAGGCCAAGACCTTTGTAGTTGATGAAGCCGATATGACCTTGGATATGGGATTCTTGGAAACCGTTGATAAGATTGCAGGAAGCCTTCCAAAAGACTTGCAATTCATGGTCTTTTCAGCAACTATTCCACAAAAATTGCAACCATTCCTGAAAAAATACTTGTCAAATCCTGTCATGGAAAAAATCAAGACTAAGACAGTTATCTCAGATACGATCGATAATTGGTTGATTTCGACCAAGGGCCGCGACAAGAATGCTCAAATTTACCAGCTGACTCAGTTGATGCAGCCTTATTTGGCAATGATTTTTGTTAACACAAAAACGCGTGCTGATGAGTTACATGCCTACTTGACTGCCCAAGGATTGAAGGTAGCTAAGATTCATGGAGATATTGCTCCTCGTGAACGCAAACGAATCATGAATCAGGTGAAAAATCTGGATTTTGAGTACATTGTTGCAACAGACTTGGCAGCGCGTGGAATTGACATTGAAGGGGTCAGCCATGTTATCAATGATGCCATTCCGCAAGACTTGTCCTTCTTTGTTCACCGTGTTGGACGAACTGGGCGCAACGGACTGCCTGGTACAGCGATTACCCTTTACCAGCCTAGTGATGACTCGGATATCCGTGAGTTGGAGAAATTAGGAATCAAGTTTACTCCTAAGATGGTCAAAGACGGAGAGTTTCAAGATACCTATGACCGTGATCGTCGTGCTAATCGTGAAAAGAAGCAGGATAAGCTTGATATTGAAATGATTGGCTTGGTTAAAAAGAAAAAGAAAAAAGTCAAACCTGGCTATAAGAAGAAGATTCAATGGGCGGTGGATGAAAAACGCCGCAAAACCAAGCGTGCTGAAAATCGCGCACGTGGCCGTGCAGAGCGTAAAGCTAAACGCCAAACATTTTAAAAACTCAGTAGAATCAGGTGATTCTACTGAGTTTTTATTTCCGGAAATATTCAAAGGAGATAATAATTATATATTTTAAATAATTTGATTTATAAAACAGTAATTGCTTTAAAACCTTTTTTAGAGCAATATTTTATTGAAATCATAAGGAAAAAAATTGAAAACTATACAAAATTGTGTTATCATACTATAAAACAATCGGATTATATCATTTGATCCGTGAAAAGAAAAGGGGACTTCTATGGATAAATCATTTATGAAACAACAACGTTTTTCATTCCGTAAAATGAAAGTTGGGTTGGCTTCTGTAGCAATTTTGTTTGCTTTTGCTCAGGTCGGACAAGTGTCTGCAGATGAAACAACACAACCGGCATCTACTTCAGCTGAAACAGTAAAGAAAACCGAAGCAAATAAATCGGCAGTCGAAGCTGCTGTAGCAGAAATTAAAGCTGATGAGGCGAAACCAGTCGTTAACCAATCAGATGCAAAACCTGGAGAACTTGTTGATGTTTCTAAGAAGGTTTCACCTATTGACGTGAAAGAACGCCAAGAAGGTGATCAAAAGATTCATGAAGAAACTGCAACAGTTGAAGTCACAAAGACAGAAGTGGCACCTGTAAAAAGTGAAGAACTTCCTGCTCCAAAGACTGAAACAACTGAGAGTACAGTGAGTGGGAAAGATGAAGATGGAAATTCTTATACCCAATATGAACGTGTTGATAAAACAACTACAGTCGAAATCAAGAAAGCGACAAGAACGATTTCAAAATCTAACTCTGCCGATATCGTTTTTGTTGTTGACCGTTCAGCATCTATGTCTCGAACTATTGACACTGTCCGTAACAATATCAATGAGTTTGCAAGAAATCTTGCTAAAGATGGAGTAGCAGCACGTTTTGGATTAGCTACCTTTAGTGATGAAGTATATGGACGTATAGGTGGATTAGCAGATGAGGGTACAATTTTAACAAAATTTAATGAATCTTATTTTACCTCTGACCCAGCTGAGCTTGAAAAAGCCTTAGCAGGCATTAAGCTTGCACATGGTGGAGACTTCCCTGAAACATCTACACCTACTCTTACACAAATTGTTTCAACCTACGACTGGTCTAAGTCACCTAAAAATAAAAAGTTTGTCGTATTGTTGACAGATGCTCCAATGAAGGAGGATCCTTCAATTCCAACGATGGCGAATACTCTTGCGTCTTTGAAAGCCGCAAAAATCGAAAGAATTGTTGCAACTTCGACAGGGACCGATATTAGCTATAAAGATTTTGTATCTGAAGGTCGATTAATGAATATTAATCGTAACTTGGCTGATTCTTTAACTAAGGATGCAACTACATGGATTGTTGAAACTGTGACTGAAGGACACAATTACAAGGTAACGAAAGATAATTACCAATTTTACCTAGAACGTCGTACAACACTACCTGTTGCTCAGACAGGAAGTGCGACTCCAACTACCACAGTTCCAGTAGCTACAGCTTATAAAAAAGAAGTGGCGAAACTCCCTGATACAGGAAGTAATGATACAGCGAACTATGGTATTGTGGGACTTGGCCTCCTAATGGCTGGACTTGGCTTAACTGTAAGCAATAGAAAGTCTAAGGAACAGTAAGCCTAACTGGAAGATTGTTTGTTAAAACATTGTGAGGAAAAAGCAGACGAAAAAATAGGTAGTTTGTAAACGAAGTATGCAGATAAACATAGGTATGATCTTCTGTATTATGGAGTACAAGCCAAATTATTATGCCGAGAAAAGAGCCGTAAGGTTCTTTTTTTGATTTAGAGAAAATACTGCAAAAAAAAGTAAAAAGTGGT
Organism: Streptococcus oralis; assembly: GCA_963527085.1. Taxonomy (GTDB): domain Bacteria; phylum Bacillota; class Bacilli; order Lactobacillales; family Streptococcaceae; genus Streptococcus; species Streptococcus oralis_CV. The sequence goes on along the minus strand of CAURRB010000036.1, from coordinate 10,422 downwards.
ATAATGATAAGGTTATATAGTCCCGATAAGATGGTAGGTATTCATTACTAGTAGTTTTCCTATCAGTACTTTGTAACTCTATAACAATATTTTTTAAGGGGGGACATTTTTATGTCAGAACGTAAATTATTCACGTCTGAATCTGTATCTGAGGGGCATCCGGATAAGATTGCAGACCAAATTTCAGATGCGATTTTGGATGCTATTTTAGCTAAAGATCCAGATGCGCACGTTGCTGCCGAGACAGCTGTATACACAGGTTCGGTCCATGTTTTTGGTGAAATTTCTACGAATGCCTATGTGGATATTAACCGTGTGGTTCGTGATACCATTGCAGAGATTGGTTATACCAATACAGAGTATGGTTTTTCTGCGGAGACGGTGGGAGTTCATCCGTCACTTGTTGAGCAGTCACCAGATATCGCCCAAGGTGTTAACGAAGCCTTGGAGGTTCGTGGGAATGCAGATCAAGATCCACTGGACTTGATTGGTGCTGGTGACCAAGGTCTTATGTTTGGATTTGCGGTGGATGAGACAGAAGAACTCATGCCATTGCCAATCTCACTCAGCCACAAGTTGGTTCGTCGTTTGGCAGAACTTCGTAAGTCTGGTGAAATCAGCTATCTCCGTCCAGATGCTAAATCACAAGTTACGGTTGAGTATGATGAAAATGACCGTCCAGTACGGGTGGATACAGTCGTTATTTCAACTCAGCACGACCCAGAAGTTAGCAATGAACAAATTCACAATGATGTGATTAACAAGGTTATCAAAGAAGTAATTCCAGCATCTTACTTGGATGAGCAGACAAAATTCTTCATCAATCCAACTGGTCGCTTTGTAATCGGTGGACCTCAAGGGGACTCAGGCTTGACTGGTCGTAAGATCATCGTGGATACCTATGGTGGCTACTCTCGTCATGGTGGAGGTGCCTTCTCTGGTAAGGATGCGACGAAGGTGGACCGTTCAGCCTCTTATGCAGCTCGCTACATTGCCAAGAACATCGTTGCAGCAGGTCTTGCTAAGAAGGCAGAAGTACAATTGGCCTATGCCATCGGGGTGGCGCAGCCTGTTTCTGTTCGTATCGATACTTTTGGTACAGGAACAGTAGCTGAAAGCAAGCTTGAAAAAGCAGCGCGTCAAATCTTTGACCTTCGCCCTGCAGGAATTATTCAAATGCTGGATCTCAAACGTCCAATTTACCGTCAAACAGCGGCTTATGGACACATGGGACGTACAGATATTGACCTTCCATGGGAACGTTTGGACAAGGTAGATGCTTTGAAAGAAGCTGTGAAATAAAACTAAAAGATTGGTAGCTGTGCACTACCAATCTTTTTTGCAAAAGAAAACCAGCTTTTGGCTGGTTTTCTTATTTTACAGGGATTGAAATCTCAATCAATTTATCTGAATAAAGCGTCTTGATATTGGCTTCATCAATGCTTCCTTTGTCGATTTTACGTTTCAAGAAGAAGTCTTGGATGGTTTCGATTTCAGGTTCACGAATAGCACGGTGTTTGTTGGAAATGAGGATTTCATAGTGAAGCGGGGCTTGTGTGAAAACTACATCTGTGTTTCCAGCAGAATAGACCTCGACAAGAGTTGCGTCTGTGCTTTCTAATTGGCTTTTTACAAGTTGCGAGTGTGAGTTTGTCGTATTGATAAGCTTCATAACAGTTCCTCCGATTTTCTAACTCTATTATAGCACTTTTTGGATAAAATCGTGTATTTTAGCCAATTCCATGCTGGATTTTCCAAGCTTCAATTCCCCATTTATGGCTACCACGTTTGAGCTTTTCAATAGCCTCATCAATAGGGAACCAAGCAATATGATTAAAATCTTCCAATGGTTTTTGTACTTTTTGGAAAGAAGTAGCTTCATAGAGATAAGCTGGATTGTAGTAGTAGGTATCACGGTGGCGAGAGTAGAAATACTCATCAGCTTGTCCGAAATAGCTTCCGATCTCAGCTGTAAAGCCAAGTTCTTCGATTAGTTCTCTCTTCAGTGCTTCTTGATGATCTTCGTCTGCTTCAATCTCTCCACCTGGCAAGAACCAAGCCCCATTGGGAGCTTGGACTAGGACAATTTGTTTTTTCTCCGCATCAGGAATAACTGCGTACACACCATAGCGGGGCTGGTAGGTCACATTCTCTTTTTTTTCACCAAAAGTTGGGTTTGCCATTGCATTTTCCTCATTCTCTAGTATCTTTATTATTATCATAATGGACGAGGGGCAAGCTGTCAAGAATAAACCAACGAACTGTTGCAGAAAAAGCTACTTTGTCTTGGTCAATCCTTGTCTAGTTAAACTTTCCAGACCTAGCACTATAACTGGTATAATAAAAGAGAGGTGACTTTATGGCAGAATCAAGACTATTTCGTATCCTGTATCTACTTTTAGAAAAAGGCAGTACAACGGCTCCTGAATTATCCCGATTATTTGAAGTATCTGTACGAACGATTTATCGCGATATTGAACGATTGAGTATGGCAGGGATTCCCCTTTATTCAGTTCCTGGGAAGGCGGGCGGAATCTTTTTAATGAAGGACTTTGTTCTGGATCGTACTCTCGTATCGGAGGATGAAAAATTAGAACTTCTGTCAGCTTTGCAAGGGATTCAAGCCCTGACCGATGAAAGGCAAGACCTGTTACTTGAAAAGTTGGAATCTATTTTTCAAGTTTCTACCAGCCCTTGGATAGAAGTAGACTTGACTGACTGGAGAAAGCGAGAAGGTCAAAAAGAATTATTTGATAACATCAAACATGCTATTCTAGAGAAAAGACAACTGGTGATTACTTATCTAGGTGGGTGTGGTCAGAAAACGATTCGTACAGTCGAGCCCTTTAGACTCGTATTTAAAAAGAGAGATTGGTACCTTCATGCCTACTGTTGTTTGAAGGAAGAGTGGCGTTTTTTCAAATTGTCTAGAATTAGGAATTATCACCTAACAACTGAAACTGTGAATCAGAAAAATGTGGAGGATTGGGTTGATGGTTCAGATCAAGTGACACATCAAATCGAAGTTTCCTTGAAGTTTAGTCCCAAGCTTGCTTTCCGGGTTTATGAAGATTTTTCAGAAGATGAGATTAGCTTGGGGAAAGATGGGTGTTATTATGTCAAGACAGTCCTACCAGAGCATGAAAGTCTGTATACTTACCTCCTGTCTTATCTAGATGGGGTGGAAATACTCGCCCCCAATCATCTGAAGAAGGAATTGCTTTCTAGATTAGAAAAAATCCAAAAACTTTACAAACCTTGACAAAAGATGTCATGGTTTTGGTGCTATACTAGAGGTAGAAAGGAGAAGAACCAAATGAAATACGAATGGAGAAAAGAAGCGAAAGCTCTTTATCAAGTGAAGGCTAGGCCCAGCATCTTGCAGGTGCCAGGTCAATCCTATATCGTGATTGATGGTAAAGGTGATCCAAATCAAGAAGATTTTTCAGAACGCGTAGGGGTCTTATATGCCTTAGCCTATGCGATAAAGATGAAGTATAAAAAAGCTCCTCTGGATGAGGTTTACACTGATTTTACAGTCTTTCCTTTAGAAGGTGTATGGAAAAAGGAGAAGGAGGGAGAACTGGTAAAAAGTGAGCTTTCTTATAGCATTATGATTGGGCAACCCGATTTTATTACGAGAGAACTATTTGAAAAAGCTTTGGAAGAGGTCAAAATCAAGAAGCCAAATCTTCTTTATGAAGCTATTCGTTTTGAAATGATAGAAGAAGGCCAAAGTCTTGCTATGCTTCATGTAGGACCTTTTGATACTGAAAATGAGACTTTTGCAGAGATGGAGCATTTTTGTCAACTTCATAAACTCAAAAGAACTTCGGAAGTCCACCGAGAAATTTATCTCACTAATCTTCATCGAACGGAGCCAAGCAAATTAAAAACAATTCTTCGCTATCAAGTTCAAGAAGAGAATTAAAAAAAGAACAGGAAATCTTGTTTCCTGTTCTTTTTATGAGGTTTATTCTTCTATTTCAGAAGCAATCTCTTCTGTTTTCTCAGTTTTTTTGGCAGATTTGATTTGAATATTGCCATTGCTTGTCATGACTGCCTTGAGGTCTTTTTCACTTGGGTTCTCAAGGTAGTAGTCAGTGATGGCATCCTCGATATGGTCTTGAATAGTACGGCGGAGTGGGCGTGCTCCCATTTTTGGATCATAACCTAAGTCAACCAACTTTTCCTTGACCTTGTCTGTCACATCGAGGTGGATATTGTTGCTAGAGAGGCGTTTGTTGACATCCGCTAGCATGAGTTCGACGATTTGGAGAAGGTTGTCCTTGCTGAGAGGTTTAAATTCGATGATGCCATCAAAACGGTTCATAAACTCTGGACTAAAGAAGTTGCCGAGTTCACCGAGAACAGAGTTGGTTCGACCTTCACGAGCTGCCCCAAAACCAACGCTGGCTTCGGCCTTACCAGTACCCGCATTTGAGGTCATGATAATGATAGCATCCTTAAAGCTAACTGTTCGTCCTTGCCCATCAGTCAAACGACCATCGTCCAATACTTGAAGGAACATGTGCATGACATCTGGATGTGCTTTTTCAACTTCATCGAGAAGGATGAGTGAGTAAGGATTGCGACGAACTTTTTCAGTCAGTTGCCCAGCTTCATCATAGCCGACATAACCTGGAGGGGCACCGACTAATTTAGCCACACTGTGTTTTTCCATATATTCACTCATATCAAAGCGAATCATGCTGTCAGCAGAGCCAAAGAGCTCAATGGCTAGTTGTTTGGAAAGTTCTGTTTTACCGACACCAGTTGGTCCGACAAAGAGGAAGCTTCCGATTGGCCGGTTAGGAGTTCCAAGTCCAACACGATTACGACGGATGGCTTTGGCAATCTTATCGACAGCTTCATCTTGACCAATGACATGAGCTTTGAGGTCGTCTGCTAGATGGATAAGCTGAGACTGTTCTTTTTCTTTGAGTTCCCCAACAGGGATATTGGTTTTCTGCTCAATGATATGTTCGATGGTTTTCTCACTGATGATTGGAGTATCCTGATCGGTCACCTTGTTTTTCTGCATTTCCTTGTACTTGGCAATCTGATCGCGGAAATAAGCAGCCTTTTCAAAATCTTCCTCTCGTGTAGCTTGAGCCTTGAGATTCTCAGCTTCAATTAAACGCTGATCAATCACTTTAGGATCAACAAAGTTCAGCGTCAGATTCATCTTTGAACCAGCTTCGTCCAACAGGTCAATAGCCTTGTCTGGCAAGAAGCGGTCTTGGATGTAGCGATTGGAAAGATTTGCAGCAGCTTCGATAGCAGCATCAGTATACTTGACGTGATGGTAGTCTTCGTATTTCTTTTGAACTCCTTTAAGGATGATAATGGTTTCTTCGACAGTTGGTTCATCTACCTTGACAGGCTGCATACGGCGCTCTAGGGCAGCATCTTTTTCAATGATGCGGTATTCATTGAGAGTAGTGGCTCCGACCATTTGCAATTCACCACGGGCAAGGGCTGGTTTGAGGATATTTCCTGCGTCCATATTTCCATCGCCAGCAGATCCTGCACCAACAATTTCATGGATTTCATCGATAAAGAGGATGATGTCCTCGCGTTTGCGAATTTCTTCCATGAGCTTTTGCATACGTTCTTCAAATTGGCCTCGAATCCCTGTTCCTTGGACTAGACTGACCACATCCAGACGGATGACCTGCTTGCCTTGGAGTTTATGGGGAACATCGCCATCGACAATCTTCTGAGCTAGACCTTCCACAACGGCTGTTTTACCAACACCTGGTTCTCCGATGAGGACAGGATTGTTCTTGGTTCGACGGTTGAGGATTTCGATAACGCGGATAATCTCCTCATCTCGACCGATAACAGGGTCGATATCTCCCTGACGAGCAATCTCAGTAATATTGATACCGTATTCCTCAAGGAGTCCTCTTTCTTGGCTAGGAGGTGTTTGAAGTGGGCCGCGGTTTTGAGTTCCATAACCACCGTTTCCTCCATATCCTCCACCAGATTGAGTTGGAGGGACGTTATTAGAAGAAGGTTTGAAATTGTTCAAATCATTGAAAAAGTCGCCGAATGGATCAAAGTCATGATTATTTAAGTCAGTCATTCCTTTAAAGAGGGTATTATTTGGATCTGTTTTGATAATTTTATAGCAATTTTGACAGAGATCAATTTGCTTTTGCTGTCCATTGATATTGGTATACAGATGAATTGTTGAGTCGTTAATTTTACAGTTTTGACAGAGCATACATCTACCTCATTTCATTCGTATTCTTGGCCTAAGAAAAAGGTCAAGAATAGTCAAAGTTTTATACTCTCATTATAGCATGATTAAGGTGTAAAGCAAGTAAAAAGATTGGGAAGTGGTCGTTTTTAAAAGAAGGATTTATGGAGAATCCAGCGACATTGAAGGTAAGAAAAAATCCCATTTGTGGTGACAAAAAGGATTCTCATTCATCGGGCCTTACTGCCCGTTGTTTTTATATTAGTAAAGGAGTTCGTAGATCTCCATTGCAATCAAATCAATGCTATCAAAGGTATAAGTTTCACGAGCCTCTACATCGCGAAGGGTGAAGAGTGATCCGTTTTCTTCGTCGTGGCTGTATGCAACTTCTGCGACAACAACACCTTCACGTTCAAAATTACGTTTTAGATTTCCACCATCTTTTGTCATTGCTTCTAGGCGGTTAATGATTCTAACCAAATGTGATTCCATTTTGATTCTCCTCCATTTCTTATCGTTTCTATTTTACCATAAACAAGAGGTAGTTGACTAGAAAAAAACTGTGATTTCTCTCTATTTCTCTATTCTATCAAGTTAATTGTTAAAATTAGAGAAAAAGGATTGCATTTTAATTCAATTCATGTTATAATCATACAATCTAATACATAGAAAGTTGATTGAATATGAATTTTTCTTTTTTACCAAAGTATTTACCATATTTTAACTATGGTGCTCTGATTACCGTATTGATTTCCATCCTTGTCGTCTGCTTAGGGACCATTATAGGTGTGTTACTGGCCTTTGCCCAACGTTCACGCTTTAAACCGCTCGTTTGGTTTGCAAATGTATATGTTTGGATCTTCCGTGGTACTCCGATGATGGTTCAGATTATGATTGCCTTTGCTCTTATGCATATCAATGCTCCGACTATCCAAGTGGGAATTTTAGGAGTTGATCTTTCTCGTTTGATTCCTGGTATTCTGATTATTTCTATGAACAGTGGTGCTTACGTTTCAGAAACTGTTCGTGCGGGGATCAATGCGGTTCCTAAAGGGCAGTTAGAGGCAGCTTATTCCTTAGGTATTCGTCCCAAAAATGCCATGCGTTATGTCATTTTGCCACAAGCTATCAAAAATATTCTTCCAGCTCTGGGAAATGAATTTATCACCATTATCAAGGATAGTTCCCTCTTGTCTGCGATTGGGGTGATGGAGTTGTGGAATGGTGCAACGACTGTAGCGACAACAACTTATTTACCGTTGACTCCCCTTTTATTTGCAGCCTTTTACTATTTGATTATGACCTCTGTTTTGACAGTGGCATTGAAAGCATTTGAAAAACATATTGGACAAGGAGACAAGAAATAATGACAGAAACCTTGATTAAAATTGAAGAACTACATAAGTCTTTTGGGAAAAATGAAGTTTTAAAAGGTATCAACCTTGAGATTAAACGAGGAGAAGTTGTGGTCATTATCGGTCCGTCAGGGAGCGGGAAATCAACTTTCCTTCGTTCTATGAATCTCCTTGAAGAAGCAAGTAAAGGTAAGGTTATCTTTGAAGGAGTTGATATCACTGATAAGAAAAATGACCTTTTTGCTATGCGTGAAAAGATGGGCATGGTATTCCAACAATTCAACCTCTTTCCCAATATGACAGTGATGGAAAATATCACTTTGTCACCAATTAAAACCAAAGGTGAAAGCAAGGAAGTTGCTGAGAAAAGAGCACAGGAACTGTTAGAAAAAGTTGGTTTGCCAGATAAGGCAACGTCCTATCCACAGAGTTTGTCAGGTGGTCAGCAACAACGGATTGCCATTGCACGTGGACTTGCTATGGAACCAGATGTTTTGCTCTTTGATGAGCCGACTTCAGCCCTAGACCCTGAGATGGTTGGAGAAGTTCTAGCTGTTATGCAAGACCTTGCCAAGTCGGGGATGACCATGGTGATTGTGACGCATGAAATGGGCTTTGCGCGTGAGGTAGCAGACCGTGTTATCTTTATGGCAGATGGGGTTGTTGTTGAAGATGGAAGGCCAGAGGATATTTTTGATCAAACCCAAGAACAACGAACCAAGGATTTTTTGAGTAAGGTTTTGTAAGACCTCATTTTTAGAAGAAATGGAGTAGAAATCATGGCTTCAAGTAAAGAATATTTAGATTTTATTCTCGAACAGCTATCAGATCTAGAGGAGATGAGTTATCGTCCAATGATGGGAGAGTATATTCTGTATTATCGTGGGAAGATTATTGGGGGAATTTATGATAATCGTCTGTTACTGAAGCCTGTGAAGGTGGTCTTGGATCAACTGCGACAGACTAGGTTTGAACGTCCTTATGAAGGAGCTAAGGAGATGATTTTGATAGAAGATCTTGAAGATAAGTCATTTCTAGCGAGACTAATCAAGGAGATGTATGAAGTCTTACCGGCTCCAAAAGTCAAAAAGAAAGCATGACAAGTTTACCTAGTATAAATAGGCATAAAAGCTCGATACGAGCTTTTTCTTATAGTTTCAGACTATAAGGTCCATTAGGCAAGAAGTGTTAGAATGGCGAGTTATTTTTTGATATAATAGAGGATATTTGATAGAAAAGAGAAGAGATATGGCTCAGATTATTGATGGGAAGGCTCTTGCAGCTAAGTTACAAGGACAGTTGGCTGAGAAGACAGCTAAACTAAAAGAAGAAACAGGTCTAGTTCCAGGATTGGTGGTGATTTTGGTGGGGGACAATCCTGCCAGCCAAGTCTACGTTCGCAATAAGGAACGGTCAGCTCTTGCTGCTGGCTTCCGTAGTGAAGTAGTGCGAGTTCCAGAGACCATTACCCAAGCAGAATTGTTAGACTTGATTGCCAAATACAATCAAGATCCAGCTTGGCATGGGATTTTGGTTCAATTACCTTTGCCAAAACATATTGACGAAGAGGAAGTTTTATTAGCCATTGACCCGGAAAAGGATGTGGATGGTTTCCATCCCCTAAACATGGGGCGTCTCTGGTCTGGTCATCCAGTTATGATTCCTTCGACACCTGCAGGAATTATGGAGATGTTTCATGAGTATGGGATTGATCTAGAAGGTAAAAATGCGGTTGTTATCGGTCGTTCCAACATCGTTGGGAAACCAATGGCTCAGCTTCTTTTGGCTAAGAATGCGACTGTGACTTTGACCCACTCACGCACCCATCATCTTGCCAAGGTGGCTGCTAAGGCAGATATTCTTGTCGTTGCAATCGGTCGTGCTAAGTTTGTGACAGCTGACTTTGTCAAACCGGGAGCGGTTGTCATTGACGTTGGGATGAACCGAGATGAAAATGGCAAGCTTTGTGGAGATGTTGATTATGATGCTGTTGCACCACTTGCTAGCCACATCACACCTGTACCGGGTGGAGTTGGTCCTATGACTATTACCATGCTAATGGAGCAAACCTATCAGGCAGCGCTTCGAACACTAAACAAGGACTAGGAAGATGAAATTCGTATTTGACCTGGATGGGACACTATCTTTTGACTATATGACCATAGATGAGGAGATTAAGCAGGTTCTTTTAAAGGCTGAAGATTATGGGCATGAGCTTGTGTTTGCCTCAGCCCGCTCTTATCGGGATTGCTTGGGTTTATTAGGCCCTAAACTCAGTCAGCGCTTGGTCATAGGATTGAATGGTGGCGTAGCCTATCATCTGGGGCAGGCTATCTTCGAAAGGAATCTCGATGCTAGAGTTTATCAGGCGCTAGTGGATTATTGCCAGACCTATAATCTCCCTTTCTTTGTAGATGATTGCTTTGACTATAGTGGTCAGATTGTAGAGAAGATTCCATTTATCTCCAGTGTGGATCCCCTAAAGGTGGCTCGTCATCAGAAACTTGAGGACTTAGGGACTCCGATTAAGGTAGTTGTTTATATGGGTGACCATGAGGAGTTGCTTGATGATCTGCTTGGTCAGCTAGAAAGACTAGGACAGGCTCATCTCTCCTATCATGCGCATGAAAAGTGCCTTTATGTTAATCCCTTGGATACTCATAAGGCGACAACTGTTGAAAAGTTATGTGGGGAGAACTTCATCGCTTTTGGAAATGACCAAAACGATATTGAACTATTTAAAACGTCTCTCTATTCTGTCCAGATAGGAGATTTTGCTGGCCTTACTCCATATGCAGATGACACGTTAGAGCTAAAAGGAGCTCCTTCTCCAGCAGTGGCAGCTAAAATCTTACAGAC
>CAURRB010000035.1:0-14207 GCA_963527085.1 Streptococcus oralis | reverse complement strand
AAGAAGAGTTTGACTGCATAGATGGTTTTACCTGCTAGTGAGCTAAGGTCAAATTCTTCATTCTTCCAGTCATCAGAGAGAGTTAGTTCTTTCCATGCGTCTGCATCCTCAAATTTGTAATCTGGAGTCGTAGAGAAGGCCATATAAACTTTCGAGCCTTTTCCCCCCTTGTGGGCAACACGAAGTTTGGTTTTCTCAGTTACTTCTAGTTTGGTAGAATACAAATTCACATCCTGGTCCGTCTTACCAGCTACATCACCTGAGAATTTAAGAGAGTTCCCACCATTATAGGCATCTGTAAAATCATATTCTGCACGAAGTTTTTCACCTGTCGAAGTCTGCCACCAGCGCCATGTTGGCAAAACACCTGAAACAGAACGGTAGTTCCACTCAGAATCCTTAGAAACTTTACCGTCAACAAACCATTTTCTACCATGACCTGTATTAAAAGAGGTGGTGAAGGTACGTCCTACTGCTGGTGTACGGTCAGCAACTAAATTGGCAATTCCATACCACTCTTTATCTGCTGGTTTTTGAGCCGTTGGATCTCCTTGGTAACCTGTAAAGAAGATATCCTCGTTCTTGTGGTAGTCTTCACCTGTTTTTCCTAGACTGGTAATCGTATCTGGTGCAAAAAGTCCAAGTGACAAACGCAACTTACCCTTTTCATCCAAGAGAGCATCCCATTTGACTTTGGTCTTATAAGAACCACCTTGTTGCAATTCCAAGCCTGCAAAGACATCATATTGGCTACGTTCTAGCCATTTGGCCATCTCTACGGAGTGGTCATTCTTTTCCTTGTTCCAGTTGAAATTGGCAAAGAATTGATCTGCAGGGACTTTGTCTCCTTCTTTTTGCATGAACTGGTAGTTGTAATCACCTAGACCATCTTCGTGGTAACGACCGTATTTGTAGGTCATGGCATCGTACCAAGCATACTTGATCGGGTGGTTGACTTTGGCTGCGTATTCTTTTGTATAGAGCATGAATTGGCGCATTTTTTCACCAAGAGGTGCTACCAAATCGCCCGTTGTTTCCTGGTTAATGAAATAGCCATCAAATCCGTAGTACTTAGCAAGATCGACGAGTTTTCGTGCGATAGGGAAGGTGCCATCTGCATCTTGTTTCAAAGCAGCGGCAAATTTCTCTTGGTCGGCAATGCTGTTTGACCAGTTGAAAAAGAGTGTTCCATAAACGGGAACTCCGTTGCGGTGGCCTGCATCAATGACATCTGGAGTTGGAACTAGGCCTTCCCAGAAGACCATTGAATCCAAGTATTGCCAGTAGTCAAAAGCGTAGGCCTTGAATTCTTCTCCACCAACAGAAGCGTGGTCTTTGGCCTTTGAGTTGGTATTTGCCAGCGCCTGGACCTTGGCTCTTCTGCTTGCTTTTTCATTGACCAACTGCCCTCTATGGCGCTTGGCGAGTTCAACTGATGAACGGTTAATGGGATCATCCTCACGCGCACCCGGTTCCCATTTCAACAAATCCTCCCAAGTATCAAATTTGATTTCTTTTGGTCGGAGACTCTTTTCTTCATTTTTAGGAACGTCTGCTAGAGTCGGTTTGTCGGCTTTCTTCTCAGTCACTTGAGGAGCTTCCGCTGGTTTGACTTCTTCTTTTTCAGTTGGTTGAGCAGGTTTTTCAGTTTTATCTGTCAGAGCTGGCTTCGCTTCTTCTTTTTCATTAACCAGATCCGTTATTGCTGGAGTGTTTTCTGAAATTGGTTGCTCAGCTACTTTGTTTTCAGTTTCCTCTAATTGTTTTTCGAGAGCTGCAGTATCTGGATTAGTTGTCTCACTAGTACTTGTCGCTTTAGCGCTCGTATTTGCAGCTGTTTCAGGGACTGCGACTTGTTCGGCAAGAGCTGGACTCACAAATAGAGCTGAACCAATCATCAAGGAACAAGCCCCGATTGACAGCTTACGAATACTGTAACGGCAACGTTTTTCAAAAAATAGATTTTTCATCTTATCCTCCTAATAAAATATAAAGTAAGCGCTTTACTTTTTGATAAAAAGTAACTGTTCTCAGTGCACACCACCAGAACAGAATCATCTTCATTTTATCCTATATGAAAGCGATGTCAATCTATTTAACATAAAAACTATAACTAGGATAATAATCAGTAAAATTTGGACACAATCCTATAAATCATCTATCTTAAAGGGAATCTATCTCTCATTTTGAAAGAAAGTTCTTGTTTCTTATGAAAATTTTAGCTAAACACTTGTGAGATTTACTTTTATCCTTTAAAATAGAATAGGAGAAATTCCGTTATTATTTTTCGGAGGAAAAAGAAATGTCCATTAATTGGCAGGAAATTTTATTTCACTTTTTAGGAGGTCTAGGACTATTTTTATACAGTATCAAGACCATGGGAGACGGTTTGCAACAAGCTGCTGGAGATCGCCTTCGTTTTTACATTGACAAGTACACTAGCAATCCCTTTTTAGGCGTTCTAGTCGGAATCGTCGTGACTGCCCTGATTCAGTCAAGTACGGGGGTTACAGTTATCACGGTCGGACTGGTCAGCGCTAGTCTTCTCACTCTTAGACAGGCTATCGGAATTATCATGGGAGCCAACATCGGAACCACTGTTACTTCCTTTATCATCGGTTTCAAGCTTGGCGAGTATGCTTTACCCTTGATTTTCCTTGGAACCATGTTCCTCTTCTTTACAAAAAACAGAACAGCAAACAATATCGGGCGCATCCTGTTTGGTGTCGGGGGAATCTTCTACGCCCTCAACCTCATCAGTGCCGGTATGAGCCCACTTAAAGATTTACCACAATTCAAGGAATATATGGTAACCTTGGGACAAAATCCTATTTTAGGAGTAGTAGCCGGTGCAGTGATTACCGTCCTCATCCAAGCTTCTTCTGCAACAATCGGGATTTTGCAAGGTCTCTATGCAGGTGGATTCCTTGACCTTAAAGGTTCGCTACCAGTTCTCTTCGGGGATAATATCGGGACAACCCTAACCGTGATCATCGCAGCAGCTGGAGCCAATGTCTCAGCGAAACGCGTTGCAGCAACCCACGTTACCTTTAACGTTTTAGGAACTATTCTTTGCTTAATCTTATTAGGCCCCTTTACTGCTATGATCGAGTACTTCCAGGCACTCCTTCACCTCTCACCTGAGATGACCATCGCCTTCTCTCACGGTGCCTTTAACGTAAGTAACACCATTGTACAATTTCCATTCATCGGAGCCTTGGCCTACTTTGTAACCAAGCTCATCCCTGGTGAAGACGAGGTTGTCAAGTACGAGCCCCTCTATCTCGACGAGCAACTTATCCAGCAATCTCCTTCTATCGCTCTAGGAAATGCCAAAAAAGAACTCTTACACTTGGGGAACTATGCAGCCAAAGCTTTTGACCTTTCTTATACCTATATCATCGGTTTGGATGAAAAGGTAGCTGAAAAAGGGCACAAGACAGAGGAAGCCATCAATACCATCGATGAAAAACTCACTCGTTACCTCATCAGACTCTCAAGCGAATCCTTGAGCCAAAAGGAAAGTGAAGTCTTGACCAACATCCTGGATTCGTCTCGTGATTTGGAACGGATTGGGGACCACGCAGAAGGCTTGCTCAACCTAACAGACTACCTCCAACGTAAGAATGTTCAATTTTCTGATGCTGCTTTAGAGGAATTAGCTGAGATTTATCAAGCAACAACTGCATTTATCAAGGATGCCCTTGATAGTGTGGAAAACAATGATATTGAAAAAGCTCAAAGTCTGATTGAACGCCATAAAGAAATCAACAATATGGAACGTGTTCTCAGAAAGACCCATATCAAACGCCTTAACAAGGGTGAGTGTTCTACACAAGCTGGAGTCAACTTTATCGACATCATTTCCCACTACACTCGTGTGTCTGACCATGCTATGAATCTAGCCGAAAAGGTCATTGCTGAACAAATCTAATACTCTTCGAAAATCTCTTCAAACCACGTTAACGTCGCCTTGCCGTAGGTATGGTTACTGACTTCGTCAGTTTCATCTACAACCTCAAAACCATGTTTTGAGCAACCTGCGGTTAGTTTCCTAGTTTGCTCTTTGATTTTCATTGAGTATAAGTGCCAAGAAGCTATCCTGAATGGGATGGCTTTTTCATTTCCTCATCAAAAATGTTTTTTCTGACATATAAAAAATGCTTTGATTCCATTGTGAATCAAAGCATTTTAAATAGCTCTCCAAACATAATAGCAGAAACCGCGGTTCCTCTGTACTTAGCTTCTTCCCTTTTGATAAAGCGAGCCAAGTTGATCAACTCAGGTGCTGGGTGTTTGGGATTTCTGAACAATTCAAGATTGACCAGACCTGAGAGACGGACTGCTAATAACTGCTCATTTGTAGTAGGCAGTTTCTTAGCAGTCTCTAGGAGAGCAGCGACTAACTCTTCACTCAAGCCCTGACGGGCATGATTATAGAGATCTTTTATAAGGCTTTCTAGATTTGCTTCTGCCATCCTGACCACCTCCCTTATGTTTAATAATTTTTAATCAAATCAACCGTTGAACGATCCAATTTTTTCACCAAGGCTTGCAAGAAAGCTTGAGCTTCTAGGAAGTCATCCATAGCATAAAGCGTTTGGTGAGAATGGATATAACGAGCGCAAACACCGATAGTTGTAGATGGGACACCACCATTTTTTAGATGAGCTGCTCCAGCGTCCGTTCCACCTTTTCCACAGTAATATTGGTACTTGATACCAGCTTCTTCAGCCGTTGTCAAAAGGAAATCCTTCATACCTGGGAGGAGCAAGTGACCTGGATCGTAGAAGCGAATCAAGGTTCCGTCCCCAATCTTACCTTGGCCACCGTAAACATCACCAGCAGGTGAACAGTCAACGGCTAGGAAAACTTCTGGATCAAACTTAGTTGTAGAAGTATGAGCGCCACGAAGCCCAACTTCTTCTTGGACGTTAGAGCCAAGATAGAGTTCATTTCCCAGTTTTTGACCTGACAAGGCTTCTGCTAGCTCGCTAATCATAAGAACACCATAGCGGTTGTCCCAAGCTTTTGAGATGATATTTTTTTCATTGGCTGTCAAGATAGCGGAACTATCAGGGACAATGGTGTCACCAGGACGGATGCCAAAACTTTCTGCCTCAGCCTTGTCTGCAAAACCACCATCAAAAATGATATCAGAAATAGCTGGCATGGTTGGCCCACCTGTTCCACGTGTCAAATGTGGAGGGACAGAACCTGAGATCACAGGAATTTCACGACCATCACGAGTAAAGAGTTTAAAACGTTGACTGCTGACCACCATAGGGTTCCAACCACCGATTTCAACGACACGGAAGGTACCATCTGGCCTAATCTCACTGACCATAAAACCAACTTCGTCCATGTGAGAAGCGACCAAAACACGCGGTGCATCCGTAGCTTCTGAATGCTTGATACCGAAAATACCACCTAAGCCATCTGTCACTACTTCATCCACGTGCGGTGTCAACTTTTCACGAAGATAAGTCCGGACAGGCGCTTCGTGGCCTGAGATCGCAGCAAGCTCTGTTACTTCTTTGATTTTTGAAAATAATGTTGTCATATCAGTTCCTTCTTTCTGTCCTCCATTTTACCACTTTTTATAGGAGAAGGATAGTGGGAAGGTGGATTGGTTTTTACTCAGTTTTCCAATAAAAGAGAGGGGCAGATATTATTTCAGGAATTTTTCTTTCTTTTTACATTAAATTGTCAGAAAATTTATTGACAGATTAAAAAAATCGTGTTACATTATCTCCAAGGGTATTTTTATACCAAATCTACATGAAAGGACGGGGCATGAAACTCTCTCATATTTTAACAGGCTTACTTCTACTCCTGGTCTTTCTCTCCATCACCATTGGAACCAGTGATTTTTCTTGGGAAAAATTCTTTGCTTTTGACCAACAGACTTGGCTTCTCTTTCAAGAGTCGCGTCTTCCAAGAACCATCAGTATTCTCCTTGCAGCCTCTAGTATGAGCATGGCAGGACTTCTCATGCAGACCATTACTCAAAATCAGTTTGCTGCCCCAAGCACAGTCGGAACGACAGAAGCCGCCAAACTGGGAATGGTGTTGAGCCTCTTTGTCTTTCCGTCGGCTAGTCTGACCCAAAAGATGCTCTTTGCTTTTGGCTCATCCATTTTATTTACCCTCTTCTTCCTGGCCTTTATGACTATTTTTTCTGTAAAGGAAAGGTGGATGTTGCCCTTGATCGGGATCATCTATAGTGGGATTATCGGTTCTATCACAGAAGTTATCGCCTATCGTTTCAATCTGGTTCAGAGTATGACGGCCTGGACCCAGGGCTCCTTCTCCATGATTCAGACCCATCAGTATGAGTGGCTCTTCTTAGGCCTCATTATCCTGATAGCCGTTTGGAAATTGTCCCAAACCTTTACCATCATGAATCTGGGCAAGGAAGCCAGTGAGAGTTTGGGGATTTCTTACTCTCTACTTGAAAAGCTGGCCCTTTTTCTGGTGGCGCTAACGACAAGTGTCACCATGATTACCGTGGGTGCCTTGCCATTTCTCGGGGTCATCGTTCCCAATCTGGTCCGCAAGCGCTATGGAGATAATCTGAGTCAAACCAAACTCATCGTCGCACTGGTCGGATCCAACCTGGTTCTGGCCTGCGACATCCTCTCTCGAGTCTTGATTCGGCCCTATGAGCTGTCTGTCAGTCTCCTACTAGGAATCATCGGTAGTCTCGTCTTTATCCTACTTCTCTGGAGAGGAGGACGAAAAGATGCAGTCTAAAAGCAAACACACCAAGCTCTTCTGGCTTCTCATTATTCTGGCCATCGGAGCTTGTCTCCTCTACTTTTGGCCCATCACTAACCTGTCTGCCTTTTCCTGGAAGCTGCGTTCCCAAAAAATCATCGTTTATCTCTTGGTAGCCATCGCGACAGGGATTTCGACCATTAGTTTTCAAACCCTGACGGAAAATCGCTTTCTGACGCCAAGTATTTTGGGAATCGAATCCTTCTATGTCTTGCTACAGACCCTGCTACTGATATTTGAAAGCAAATTTCTACAGCTTGGAAAGTCTCCTGTCTTAGAATTTCTAGTCTTGCTTCTGATTCAATCCCTCTTTTTTCTCGCCTTACAAGGCTACTTGAAGACGCTGATGAAGCAAAATCTGGTCTTCATCCTGCTAATCTGTCTAGCACTCGGAAGTCTCTTTCGAAATATCAGTACCTTCCTCCAAGTCCTGATGGATCCAAATGAATACGATAAACTGCAGAACAATCTCTTTGCCTCCTTTCAGCATCTCAACACTTCCATCCTAGCCATCGGTTCTCTGATCATCCTCGCCTTGACAATCTTTTTCTTTCGAAAAGCAGTCGTGCTGGATGTCTTGCACCTGCAAAGAGAAACGGCTCAGATACTTGGACTCGATGTTGAAAAAGAACAGAGAGAACTCCTCTGGGGCATCGTGCTCTTGACCTCAACAGCCACTGCCTTGGTAGGGCCTATGGCCTTCTTCGGATTTATGCTGGCCAATCTTACCTACCTGATTGTCAAAGATTATCGGCACAAGTTGCTCTTTATCCTAGCCATTCTGATTGGATTTATTAGTTTGACCTTGGGGCAAGCCCTCATCGAACGAGTCTTTGCGCTGGAAATTCGCATCAGCATGATCATCGAGAGTGTGGGTGGTCTCTTATTCTTTATCTTACTTTACAGGAGGGCGCGTCGGTGAAACTGGAAAACATTGACAAATCCATTCAAAAACAGGATATTTTGCAAGGCATTTCCCTTGAAGTCAGTCCTCAGAAACTGACAGCCTTCATTGGTCCAAATGGTGCTGGAAAATCGACTCTCCTCTCTATCATGAGCAGACTGACCAAGAAAGATCAGGGAATTCTCAGTATCAAAGGCCGTGAAATCGAGAGCTGGAATTCGCAAGAACTGGCCAAAGAACTCACCATCCTAAAGCAGAAGATCAATTACCAAGCCAAATTGACCGTTGAAGAACTGGTCAGCTTTGGACGTTTTCCCTACAGCCGTGGTCGACTGAAGGCAGAGGACTGGGAAAAAATCCGAGAAACTCTGGACTATCTGGAACTGACCAACTTAAAAGACCGCTATATCGATAGTTTGTCTGGAGGACAGCTTCAACGTGTCTTTATCGCCATGGTACTAGCCCAAGATACAGACTTTATCTTGCTAGACGAACCGCTCAATAATCTCGATATCAAGCAAAGTGTCAGCATGATGCAGATTCTCAAGCGACTGGTGGAGGAACTAGGGAAGACCATTATCATCGTCCTCCACGATATCAACATGGCTAGCCAGTATGCGGATGAAATTGTTGCCTTTAAAGACGGTCAAGTCTTTTGCAAGGGAACGACTGCTCAAATCATGCAGGCTGACCTGCTCAGTCAACTCTATGAGATTCCCATCAAGCTGGCTGATATCAATGGCAAAAAAATCTGTATCTATAGCTAGCTATTCTGAACTCATGTTAGAGAACCCTCAGTCTCTTAGCTAACAAACCTATTTAAGAGACCCCCTACATCGTTATCATATTTTAAAAAGGAGAAATCATGAAAACATCCCTTAAATTTTACCTCACTGCCCTAGCAGCTAGCTTCTTGCTTCTACTTGGTGCATGTAGTACAAATACAAACTCAAGCACTAGCCAGACAGAGACAAGTAGCTCTGCTCCAACAGAGGTAACCATTAAAAGTTCACTAGATGAGGTCAAACTTTCAAAGGTTCCTGAAAAGATTGTGACCTTTGACCTTGGTGCTGCGGATACTATTCGCGCTTTAGGTTTTGAAAAGAATATCGTCGGAATGCCTACAAAAACTGTTCCGAATTACCTAAAAGATCTTGCGGGAAATGTCAACAATGTGGGTTCCATGGTTGAGCCAGACCTAGAAGCCATTGCTGCTCTTGAACCGGATTTGATCATTGCCTCTCCACGTACCCAAAAATTCGTAGACAAGTTCAAAGAAATCGCGCCAACCGTTCTCTTCCAAGCAAGTAAAGACGACTACTGGACTTCTACCAAGTCTAATATCGAATCCCTAGCAAGCGCCTTTGGTGAAACTGGTACACAGAAAGCCAAAGAAGAATTGGCAAACCTGGATAAGAGTATCCAAGAAGTCGCTACTAAAAACGAAAGTTCTGACAAAAAAGCCCTTGCTATCCTCCTCAATGAAGGAAAAATGGCTGCCTTTGGTGCCCAATCTCGTTTCTCTTTCTTGTATCAAACCTTGAAATTCAAGCCAACTGATACTCAATTTGAAGATTCTCGCCATGGACAAGAAGTCAGCTTTGAAAGTGTCAAAGAAATCAATCCTGACATCCTCTTTGTCATCAACCGTACCCTTGCCATCGGCGGGGACAACTCAAGCAATGATGGCGTCCTAGAAAATGCCCTCATCGCTGAAACTCCTGCTGCTAAAAACGGTAAAATTATCCAACTCACACCAGACCTCTGGTATCTAAGTGGTGGCGGACTTGAATCAACTAAACTCATGATTGAAGACGCTCAAAAAGCTTTGAAATAAGCAAGAAAACCCAACATCAGGTGATGTTGGGTTTATTTTTCTTCTTGATTTCGTCTGAGAGAAAAGTGATCTGGGACAGGATCTTTTCCTATTGGCGACCAAGGATGGCATCGGAAAATTCGAGCCAAGCCCATCAAAACACCCTTGAAGCCATGTTTTTCAATAGCCTGAATCATGTAGTTGGAACAAGTCGGCTCAAAGCGACAAGAAGGTGGAAAGGCTGGGGAGATAAAACGTTGGTAAAAGCGTACTGGCGCTATTAAGATTCGTTTCATTATTTCTTGGTTACAGCCATGGTGTGTAGTTGGCTGATTTCTTTTTTATTAAGACGACGGGCTTCGCCTGGACGAAGACCAGTCAAGTCTAGATGTCCAAAACGTGTCCGAGACAACTTATCCACTTGAAGACCGACGGCTTCAAACATCTTTTTAACCTGATGGTTGCGTCCTTCATGGATAGTCAACTGTACTACTGAGCGATTTTTGACTGGATCCACTTTGAGAATCTCATAGACAGCTGGCTTGGTTTTCTTGCCATCAATCTCAAGACCGCGGGTCAAGGGGCGGAGATTGTCCTTATTAGCTACACCTTTAACACGCGCGACATAGACCTTGTCAATCTCATTACGTGGGTGAATCATCTCGTCTGTAAAGTCCCCATCATTGGTCAAAATCAAGACCCCTGACGTATCCCAGTCCAAGCGTCCCACAGGGTAGATGCGCTCTTTGACATTGGACAAGAGATCCACAACAGTCTTGCGGCCCTTGTCATCTGTCACACTGGAAATCACTCCACGTGGTTTGTTAAGCAGATAGTAGACCTTTTCTTCGTTGTAGATAGGTTGGCCTTCAACTTCGACCTTGTCGCCTGACTTGATAGTGGTTGCTAGTTCACGTACCACTTGGCCGTTGACCGTCACCAAGCCTTGCTTGATCAACTCTTCTGCTTTTCTCCTACTGGCCACACCTGCGTGGGCAATATATTTATTGATTCTCATCTTCTTCTATCCTTTCACCAAATAATTGGCTTTCTTGGGCTTGAATCTCAAGCTCATCAATCACTGGTAATTCTTCTAAATGGTTAATCCCCATGTAATCTAGGAAATAATCCGTAGTCACATAGAGGTTGGGGCGCCCCAAAACTTCTTTTTTCCCATCTTCTCGTATCAAGTCAAAGGCCTGCAACTTTGCCAAAGCTCCACTCGAATTGACCCCACGAATAGCATCAATCTCAATTCGGGTAATCGGTTGCTTGTAGGCAATGATGGACAAGGTCTCAAGGGCCGCCCGAGATAAACTCTGGTTGATGGGCGCCTTGGAGTATTCCTTCAAAATCGCTGCAAATTGAGGCTTGGTCACCAATCTGTAAGCGCCCCCTGTCTCAATCAGGGACAAGCTAGACTCTTGGTCTTTTTCATACTTTTGGGCTAATTTTTCTAAACTCTGCTGGATGCCTGTCGGGGGAAGCGATAGGAGTTCAGCCAACTGACGGACTCGAATCCCATCTTCACCTGCTACAAACAAGAGCGCTTCTATTTCTGCTAAAGTACTCATCTTTCCTCTCTATCAAGTCTAGCTTTGTGCCTCTTGACTTTCTTCCTTCTTTTCCATGAGATAGATATCTCCGAAACTCTCCTCTTGCACGAGGATCAGTTCCTGGGTTTTGATTAACTCTAGGGTTGCCAAAAAGAGGGTAATAACCTCTTGGACATTCTGGGCTTCCTTGAACAAATCCTGCAAACGCAACTGATCTCGTCCTGACAAGGACTCTTTTACGATGATCATCATGTCCTCAATCTTATACTCATCCCGCAAGATGGTCGTGTGATTCTGTGCGAACTCCTCTTTTTTCTTGGCTAGGATATTTGAAAATGCCAAAAAGAGGTCAATGGTCGTCCTATCATGCACAAGCTCCGCATCTTCGTAGATCAACTCTGTCGGCGCTTTGGAATAGTACTGAGCCCGATCTTGGTGCTTAGCCTCCAAGTGCTCACCCAAGAGTTTAAACTTGCGGTATTCTTCGATTTGGGAGAGAAGGTCCTGCTCCAGGTCATCCTCCGAATCAGCCACTTCTGCTACCTTTGGCAAGAGCTTGCGGCTCTTGATCAGCATCAGCTGACTGGCCATAACCATATACTCGCCCGTTACTTCCAGACGCATGGCCTGCAGAGTTGAGACATAGGCTAGATACTGTTCGATAACTTCCGTAATGGGCACATCGTAGATATCCATCTGGTACTTAGAAACCAGGTGCAAGAGCAAGTCCAGCGGCCCTTCAAAATCTTTTAATTTAATATCCATTATCTATATTTTTCTAAGGTCAGGACTGTTTTTAATCCTAATTTTTTTGCAATTTCGTACAAATCGACCTTGTTTTCTATCTGTCTTAGAATGAACTGTTCCCGTAGGGCTTGGGCTGATAGTTCTGGGAAACCTTTCTCCTTGACAAAGGACTCCAGCTGACGAAAGGCCCACTGACGAGAATAGGCTTTCCCTCCCCTTTCAAAGAGATAGGTCTGCCCCATTAAGGGTTCTAGCTCTGGAATCAAGGTCGTAGGAATAGTGACAATCCTTTGTTGAGAAGCCTTATTGATTCGCAGAACCTGAAAATCCAGATTGATATCCGCGACCTTGAGAGCTAAGATCTCACTAGGCAAGAGTCCCATTTCTAGAATTAAGAGCGCCAGCAAGCGTCCTTCTGGATAATTACTTTCCTGCCAAAAAGAGTCTAGATCTAGAATCTCTGGCTTTTCAGTCTTCTTTTCAGCTTGTTTGGCTAATTCCAGACGGTAAAAACTGTCCACTTCTCCTTTTCGATAGAGAAAGTAGAGAAATTGGTTGCAGGCCGAAAGTTTTCGCTTCTGGGCGCTAATTTTTAGATTGGCTAGCTGGCCTTGGTAAATCTTAAGACTGGTCTCAAAAATCCGCTCACCCACAATGTCTAAAAATTGCTCCAGATCATACTTATAGGACTGCTTGGAATTGGCAGACAAGCCCTGTTTTTCCTCTAAAAAGTCTGAAATCCTATCTCTCATTTGCATCGAATCTCATATTCCTTACTAAAGTCATGCAAGAGGGCATTAACAGCCTTGAGGATGGACTTGCGCGTGATGATTCCTTGGAAAATTCCTTCACCATCTACGACTGGCAAGAAGGGTTCATCCACCAGTTTATGGAGGACTTCTGTGATGTTATAGTCTGGAGCGACGACTGCTACATCCGTCTTGGTCATATTGACGATATCTGTCGTTGCCATCTGCTCATCCGTCAAACCTTGCTCCATTTGATAAGCCAAAATGTCTCTCAGACCAATGGTTCCAACAAAGCGTTTGTCAAAGGTCACAACAGGGATACGGGTATAGGTGATTTGGCTCAGCACCAAAATTGCATGGTCAGCGTTATGGGTATCAATCAAGGCTGCTAGATTCTCA
This sequence comes from Streptococcus oralis, assembly GCA_963527085.1. Classification (GTDB taxonomy): domain Bacteria; phylum Bacillota; class Bacilli; order Lactobacillales; family Streptococcaceae; genus Streptococcus; species Streptococcus oralis_CV. Next base: position 1,256 of record CAURRB010000035.1, on the reverse strand, counting down.
GCAGGGGTAAGAAAAGTCTCTTCCTGCTCCAATAAAAATGCTTCAAATTCCTTGGCAATCATCGAGCAAACTCCTTGGACAAGCCTGGATAAACCTCATGGTCACGTGTCAAAAAGTCTACTTTAAAATAGCTGTCATCAATCTCCACTCGAGCATAGAGACATTCTCTGATAGTCCCTCGTGGTTGGCTGATGGAGCCTGGATTTAGAAAAAGAGTCTTGCCTTCCATCCAAGCATTTGGCACATGCAAGTGACCATAGAGACAGATATCGGCATCTTCTTCCTGAGCCCAGTAGTCCAACTTTTGAAAGTTGAAATTGATGTCAAACAAGTGTCCATGCGTCTGGATGATCTTAGTGGGACCAAGTTGAGTCACCAACCGTTCTGGGTAGCCAGCATAAAAGTCCATATTTCCTTTGACGACATGAATGCCTTCCCAGAGCGGAGAGTCTGGACGGAGTTCTGAGTCACCATCGTGAAAAATGGCATCAACTTTCCCCAGATAACGATCACGAATTTCTTCCACAATCAAGCTATCGCCATGGGAATCACTCATTACAATGATGGTTTGCTTTGCCATGATGGAAATACCTCCAAAAGTTTCTTAACGGCTAAGGCGCGGTGAGATTGGCTATTTTTTTCTTCAAGGGTTAATTCAGCTGCGGACTTGCCTGTCTCTCCCACAAGGAAGAGGGGATCATAACCAAAGCCATTTTCACCCTTGGGTTCAAAGTTGATATAACCTGGCCAGTCAGCTTCAACCACCAAGCTTTCCTTGTTTGGACTAGCTACGACTAGGGTTGTGTGGAATTGAGCCGAGCGGTCCTTTAGCTCAAAAACCATAGCCAATTCGTGCAAGAGCTTGGCATTGTTTTCACGGTCAGTTGCTCCCACACCAGCAAAACGGGCTGACCAGACACCTGGCAAGCCACCGAGGACATCTACTTTGAGACCAGAGTCATCTGCTAGCACCATCTTTCCTGTTAGTTGGGAAATAGTTTCTGCTTTAAGTCGAGCATTTTCTTCAAAGGTCATGCCAGTTTCAGCTACTTCAGGCAGATCTGGATAGTCATTGAGATTTTCCACATCGTAGCCTAGTTTGTCAAAGATGGCTCGGAATTCCTTGGTCTTGCCTTCGTTGCGAGTCGCAATGAGCAGAGTTTCTCTGACCTTGCTAGTTTCAAAGAAGGTTTCCACTTCAACTCCTTCTTTAGGCAATTCGACATGCAAAAGCTGTCCATTTTCAACCAAGAGCA
>CAURRB010000034.1:0-14238 GCA_963527085.1 Streptococcus oralis | reverse complement strand
CAATTGGGATATCCAAACCTAGCTCTTCTTGGATGACTTGCTTGGCGATATTGACTTGACCTTGTCCCCCATCAATCACAATCAAATCTGGCGGGGTTAAACCCTCACGTTGAACTCGACCATAACGTCTGCGAATAACCTCTCGCATACTCGCATAATCATCAGGTCCAATGACAGTCTTGATTTTGTACTTACGGTAGTCTTTTTTACTCGGTTTGCCATTGACAAAGACCACCATGGCTGAAACAGGACTAGTTCCCATGATATTAGAGTTATCAAAGGACTCGATACGTACTGGGGTCGGGATTTGGAGCAAGCGTCCCAGATTTTCAATAGCTCCTTGGGTCTTTTCGACAGATTTTTCCAGCAGATTGAACTTCTGCTCCAGACTAACACGGGCATTTTTTATGGCTAGATTGACCAGCTGTTTTTTCTCTCCACGTTGGGGCTTGAAAATCTTGGTATCCACCAAGGCCTTAACGGCTTCTTCATCGATATCTTGCGGAATCAGCACCTCATTGGGAACCAGGTGGGATTTTTCTTGATAGAATTGTCCCACATAGGTCAAGAAGTCCTCATCCGGATCATTGTAGTAAGGGAAGAGGTTGACGTCCCGCTCGATGAGTTTTCCCTGACGAACAAAGAAAACCTGAACACACATCCAGCCCTTATCCACATAGTAGCCAAAGACGTCACGATTTTGCAAATCTTTCGCCATGACCCGTTGCTTGGTCCGAAGCGTTCCAATGGCCTGAATCAGGTCACGGTATTCCGCCGCCCGTTCAAACTCCATACTTTGAGCCACCTTCGCCATCTTGCCCTTGAGGTCATCGATGATTTTATCATCCTGCCCTTTTAGGAAATCAGAAACCTCCTGGGCCATGGACTTGAAATAGGACTCATCTTTTTTACAGATGGTATGGGCCATACACTGGCCAATATGGTAGTAAAAACAGACCTTAGACGGCGGATTGGTACACTTACGAAAAGGAAAAATCCGGTCCAATAGTCGCTTGATTTCATTGGCTGCCCCTACATCGGGATAAGGGCCAAAATAAAGACCTCCGTCCTTTTTGACCTGACGGGTGATAATCAAGCGAGGATAACGCTCATTGGTGATTTTGATGAAGGGATAGGACTTATCATCCTTGAGCATGATATTGTACTTGGGCTTATTTTCCTTAATCAGGTTGATTTCTAGGAGAAGCGCTTCGATATTGGACTCAGTGACGATAAATTCAAAATCCACAATTTCAGACACCAAGGCCTCTGTCTTGGTATCATGGCTTCCACGGAAATAGGAGCGCACACGGTTGCGCAGATTTTTAGCCTTTCCGACATAGATAATGGTGCCATTTTTATCTTTGTGAATGTAACAACCGGGGCTGGTCGGCAAGAGCTCCAGTTTTGATTTGATCAAGTTATTCATAGTTCCATTATAGCAAAAAGGCTGTAACAGGACGAACAAAAAGCCCCACCAATCACTTGTTGGAGAAGCTTTGATTTCTTTTTAGACTGCACCGACTTCATCTAGTCGCTACTGGTATAGAGTTCTTGAACAGCTGTAACATCCTGAGGCTGAATCCCATAGTAGGAGCCTGCTGGCTGCATGACAGAAGTTTCGTTGGTATGATCCAATCCGATGGCATGTCCCAGCTCGTGCTCCGCTGTATGCACGATCCGTTCATAAGAATAACCATAGTTTGGATTGGATAGATAATAGTGATTCAGGCGAACCGTTACAGATATAAATTGTTTGGTTAACAAATTGGTTTGACTCTCGGCTTGACCAGCTACAGCGGTCGATCCATCATTCATCTCACTTGCCACAATATCTGCCTGGCTAGGATCCGCAACCACCTCAAAGGTAAAAGCTCCCGTTTGATTCCAGTTTTTTATGGCTTCTGCATAGGCACCTTGGAAGGTTTCATCCATTTGAGGTTCAATATAGATGCGAGCTGAGGCCTGAGCCCACTTGCCTTCTGCATGTTGGTGACTGTCTGTCTGAGACAAGACTTCCAGCGTTCCCGTCTCCTTCCATTGATTCCAGCCACCTTGACCAATCTTGCTCATTTTTTCAACCTGATTGACCGCAGAATGAAAATCACCAGACAGATACCAAAGCACTCCAAAGGCAATGAGCAGTAGAATGACCACGGTCCAAACCAGACGCCAGAAGAAACGCCAAATTCCCAAAAGAAATCGGAACAATAATCGAATAATCCAGAACATGACGCCCCACCTTTCATAAAAATAAGAACCTATCTTGAAATCACATTCTCCTTGATCAAGATAGATTCTCTATTTTACTGAAGAAAGCTGAAAGAAACCTAAAACTAAGATAAGCGCTCTTCCAAAACAAAGTCAATTGGTAGAGTAGCCAAAAAACGCTCCAATTGTTTTTCCCAGTAGTACCACTCGTGCTTACCTGGACTATGACTATAGGTCACCTCAAAACCAAGATTTTTGAGGTTTTTCACTGCGAGGTTATTGGCAGAGTAGAGATAGTCTTGCTCCCCACACCAAGCCCATAGTTTGGTCTTTTTATCGGATTTTGCAGCCATGCTTTCAAGCGAATGAGGACTAGATGTCCAGTCTTTAATCTCTCCAAAAACTCCTCGCCAGTAGGCAAGTGACCCCAGATCCTGACTTTCAGGAGAAAATTCCTGAAAACTGAGCGCACCAGAAAAACTAGCCGCATGAGAAAAACGATTTGTTGACAGAGCGAGTTTGAAGGAGCCGTAACCACCCATGGAAAGACCAGCTATAAAGGTCTTTTCTCGCTTGCTGGTCATATTGGGGAAGAAACGTTTCATGACCTGAGGTAACTCTTCTGCTAGAGCAGTATAGTAGTTATAGCCATACTGAGTATCTGTGTACCAGCCATTATTTGTATTGGGCATGATAACAATGAGATTGGTTCCACGCAACAAGCGTTCGACATTGGTACGTTTGAGCCAGCTATTTTGATTTCCTGACATTCCGTGCAAAAGATAAAGGACAGGAATATCTGTGCAATCTGGTTCAGTCACCCGACTAGCATCTGGATAGAGTACGGTAACGCCCCACTCCATATCCAAAACTTTTGAGTAATACTCAATATTCATAACTGCCATGGTTGTCTCCTTTTACTATTCTATAAGAAAAAGCCGAATTTCGACTTTTTCTGTAGGTATTCTGCTTATTATTTTGCTTCCATCACGACTGGCAAGATTGCTGGGCGACGCTTGGTTTGATCAAAGAGGTACTTGGTCAGATTGTCACGAACCTTGCCTTTGAGATCTGCCCAATCAAAGTCATCACCTTGAAGATACTCTTCTACCGTTTGGTTAATCAATTCTGAACTTTCACGGAGAATGTCACGACTCTTCTTGAGATAAACGAATCCACGCGTGTGAACACGGGCCTTAGCCACAATTTTCTTCTCACGACGGTTGACAGTGATCGCCACGATAAAGATTCCATCCTCTGACAAGACCTTACGGTCACGAAGGACGACATTTCCAACATCCCCGATGGCATTTCCGTCAATCAAGACATCCCCAGCAGAAACAGCTCCAGCTGGAACAAAGTCTCCATGTTCATAAGACATGGTCGTTCCCTTTTTAGGGATGAAGATGCGTTCTGGCAACATTCCAACTGCCATGGCAGCCTTGGCATGCGCATCTAACTCACGGTACTCTCCTTGGATAGGGAAGAGGTAGTTTGGCTGCAGAAGATTGATCATCAACTGCAAATCACGCGCATTCCCATGTCCGGATACTCGCAAGCTTTGGGTAATGAGTTTCACCACACCACCAGCTTGGTAGATCATGTTTTCAACACGCGCCATGACAGCTTCTTTTGCGATAGATGGAGTGGTTACGATATAGACCAAGTCCCCATCTTTGATTTCCACATAACGGTGGCGTCCAATGGACATCTTGCGAAGTCCATTAATCGGCTCACCCATACGGCCCGTCTCAAGGATAATCAACTCATGGTCGTCAAAACGAGACATTTCTTTGGGTTTAATCAAGAGACTTTCATTGGCTAGAGACAATTTTTTGAGTCGAATCGCAGTGCGGACGATATTTTCAATATCAAATCCAGTCAAAACAACTCGGCGACCTGTATCTGCTGCAGCATCAAAAACCTGCTGGATACGAGAAAGGTTGCTGGCAACTGCGGCAACGATGATACGACCTTCCCAATCTGCAATGGTCTGGGTAATTTCGTCTCCAACTTCACTCTCACTCGCCACCTGGATATTGCTGTCTGCATTGGCTGAATCACTGAGGAGCGCCAAGACACCATCACGACCGATTTCTGCCAAACGAGCAAAATCCGTCGCATAGGATTCGCTAGCTGTCTGGTCAAACTTGAAGTCCCCTGTATAAACGATGCTACCTTCAGCTGTTTTCAGGACTATTCCCAAACTTTCTGGGATAGAGTGAGTTGTACGGAAGAAGGAAACCACAGTCCCTCCAAAATCAATCTCCGTATCTTCATCAATCACATGGAAGTCATTGAATTTCTTAACCGTATCATTTCCTTTGACAAAGAGTTTGGCCAACTCAATGGTCAACTCAGAACCAAATACAGGCACCTTAGCCTCTGCCAAAAGATAAGGCAGGGCACCAATGGCATCTGCATGTCCGTGGGTCAAAAAGACCCCTGCGATACGATCGCTATTTTCAAAAAGGTAGTCCATATTTGGAATGACGACATCAACACCTAGTTGTTCATTTTCAGGGTATTTAAGCCCCGCATCCAAAACAAAAATAGAACCATCGATTTCAGCGATGTACATATTTTTACCATTTTCTCGTACACCACCTAGTGTTGTTAAACTAATATTACTCATTTTCCCTCCGAAACTTCATTTATCTTGATTATAGGGCGAATTTACCCTCTTATTCTAAAAGTTCTAAAACTTCCAGCCGAATCTTTTCCTACCATTATACCATTTTTTTGATTATTTTCAAAACGAAGATCGGTTTTTAACTAGAGATTAGTCACTACTGTGAATCGAATTCTTTTACTTTGACTTCTCTTTTGGAGGCTTCATCTAAGATAATAGAACGATTGTACCATCAAAATTATGGACTTTCTGAATCAATTTGATTTCAGATACCTTTCTCGAACTCTAAATTTTTCTTTTAGTTCAAAAAACTTGCTTTTACCTCTCGACTTGAGAACTATTTCCTACAAAGACATGGTTTATCTACATCCAAAAGCGAAAATTTCCTGTTCGCTACAGAATCTAAAAAATTTTCAGCAATTAGCCACTAAGATAGAGGATAACGTTAGGAAATTTCTTCAAAAAGAAAAAAGACTTAGAAATTCTAAATCTTTTTATCATCTTTAGTTTGGATAGATATAAGTGACGTTACCTAAAAATTCATGAGGATTAAAGAAGCCACGGTAATTTGCAATCTGCTTTTGACGTCTGTAGTTTGCTTCCAATACCTGGATGGAGTTTTCACTTTGAACATCTGTTACATAAGCAACGTGTCCATATTCACCACCATCCCAAACGGCGATTGCTCCTACTACTGGAACACTTCCTGTCTTATAGCCTTGAGCACTCGCGTAGATTGCCCACGTGTTGGCATTTCCCCACCAGTTGCTAGCCCAAGGCGCCAATTCTTTCACACCCCATGTACACTGACCAACAGGGTATGAGTTTCCATAGTTTGTCGGAGTCTTTTCGACAACATCCTCTGTATCTGATACCACGTTCGCAGTGCTAGCTGGAGCACTGTAGGTTGAGCTAGCCTGAGCGGAACCACTCACTTCCAATACATCGCCTGGGTGGATAGTGTCAAAGATGGTTTTTCCATTCAAAGCTGCCAACTCATGCGGATCCATGCCGTTTGCAGTTGCGATGGCATAAAATGAATCACCGTCTTGGACAACGTAAGAGTTCGCGTGCACAGTTTGAGCACCAACTGTAGCTAAAATAGCCGTAGAAGTCAAACCAAGAGTCAGTTTCGTAACTGTTTTTTTCATAACTGGATTCCCCTTATATTTTCTTGATAAGAAAATCATACTTGATTTACATGTCAGTTCGTTTAGAGTTATATTTTAGTCATGTTACAAAAATTTATACTTTTACTACATCTGTTCAAGAAATGACAAAGAAAAAGCTGAGATTGGTTACCTCAGCCTCTTTCCATCTATTTTTCCATTAAAAAGTCATAAATTTCTTGCACGGTACCCAGCGCCATCATTTCTTGGTCCTTAACGGTCTGTTTGAGATTTTGGTAAATCTGACTTTCAGCAATTTCCCTTTTCGGCGCTTCTTTATTGACTGTCATGACCCCATCTTTGATTGTCACAAAATCTAGCTCCTCAAATACTTGAATCATCTTGACCAGCAAGATTTGTTGGATATTGAGATAAGTTGCCAAATCTTTGAGCTTGTAGCGAATATCAAACTCTGGGAACTGGTAAATGGTCTTGTACAATTTTGCAAACTGTTCTCTAGTCCCGTAACCTGTCAGATAATAGGCCTTGTTGATGTCGTTTTTGAAATAGACAGCTGAGAAATCCTGTTCCTGAAAAATGGCCTTCAGCAAGGTAATATCTTCCGGAATATTTTTCACAACAACCGCTTCACTATTCGCTAAATCTGGCACCTCTCCAGAGAAATCCAAGACTGGAACCCCTTCTGGCAAGACTGCATTTTTCCCACGAATGTTAAAGAGTTGAACACCTTCCACACGCGCATCTACCATCATCAACTGGAGGGCAGTTTGCCCATTCCATTGGTTGACAGACAAGGTGACTGCTAATTCTAGATTCTTGGTTTGAGAAAATTCTGTTGCCCATCTACCTTGTCCAAAGGCCACCACTTCAAAACTCGCCTCACCCTTGGAAATTTTTAGTTTGAGGTGGGCATTGCCTGCTCCCATGGTTCTGGCACTTTCGACATGAAAATCCTTGATATAAAAGACAGGTTTCTGATTGTCCATTCCAAAAGGTGCCAAGCGTTCAAAGCTTTTGACCGTTTCCAAGCTAAGCGTCTCCAAGTCTAGCTCTTCATCTAGATTTAACTTATTCTTACCACTAACATCTGCGCCTTTTTCATGGATATAGTCTTCCAATACTTGAGATAAATCTGAAAGTTTCTCCACTTCCAGCGTCATTCCAGCTGCACCAGCATGGCCGCCAAATGCGATGAAGAGATCTCGATGGGGATCCAGAGCTTCAAAAATATCGACTGCTTCCACACTACGAGCGCTACCCTTGGCACGACCATCTTCTATATTAAGAACGATAACTGTCTGCCCTAGTTCTTCCAACAAACGACCAGCAACGATACCCAGAACGCCAGGATTCCAGCCTTCCTTTGCCAAGACCTGGACCTTCTTCTCAGGATCCACCATGGTCTTAGCTTCTTCATAGATAGATTGGACGATTTCCTTGCGCTCTTCGTTTTTCTGATGAATCATGAGGGCAATCTCATGCGCTTCCTCGTCGTCAAACCCAGTCAACAAATCAATGGCGGGATTGGGATCATCCAAACGCCCCAAAGCATTTAAACGAGGGGCAATCTGGAATCCAACTGTTTCTTCTGTTACTTCATTAGCAGCAATCCCAGCCATATCTAGCATTTCTTGCAGACCGATGCGCTGAGTATGCCCCAACATTTCCAGACCATATTGAACCAAAATACGGTTTTCATCCGTCAAGCTCACCATATCGGCAATAGTTCCGATGGCTACCAAATCCAGTAGCTCCACTTGTACTTCTTCTAAAAGGGCGCAAGCCAGCTTGAAAGCCACTCCACAACCAGCTAACTGTTTGAAGGGATAGTCTGCATCTGGATGCTCGGGATGAACAATCGCATAAGCATCTGGCAAGGTTTCAGGCATGGAATGGTGGTCGGTCACAATGACATCTACTCCCATAGACTGGGCAAAATCAATAGCTTCGTGACCAGCAACCCCATTATCCACCGTCACAATCAAGGAAATCCCTTCTTGCTCGATAAAGTATTTATAAACACTGGCATTAGGTCCATAGCCATCAGTAAAGCGATTAGGAAGGTAAACACGACACTCTGCGCCCAGCTGTTCCAAACTTTCCTTAACAATAGAGGCCGAAGTCATACCATCCGCATCGTAGTCTCCATAGATGAGAATGTTTTCCCCTTCTTCAATGGCCTGACGAATCCGTTCCACTGCCTTATCCATATCATGGAGCAGATAGGGGTCATGTAAGTCCTCTAAAGAAGGTTCTAAAAATTTCTTTAGACTTTCTTCATCCTGAATCCCTCTTTCAAATAATAACCGAGCCACCTCAGGACCCAGTCCAGCCTTCTTGGCTATCTTTGTAAAATCCGCATCTTCAACCTGCGGGGCAAACTGCCATTCATAAGTAGGAGTTATCAAAAAAACATCCACTCTTTCTAAGAATTCTATCGTTTCATTATAACATGATTTAGGCATTTTCTCTATCCAGATTGCTTTTTTATAATATTTTAGTGAATTTTTTTCAGATATGATTTGACAAGAACATTCTTTTGTTGTAGAATCATGTTATAAAATCTAACACAAAGGAGATCTCTCATGGCTTTAGTAGAATTTAAAAACGTCGAAAAATATTACGGAGACTATCACGCACTCCGCGACATCAATCTCCGTTTTGAAAAAGGGCAAGTTGTTGTCCTGCTTGGACCTTCTGGCTCTGGTAAGTCTACTCTTATCCGTACAATTAATGGTTTGGAGGCTGTTGACAAAGGAAGTCTCCTAGTCAATGGACATCAAGTAGCAGGTGCCAGTCAGAAAGATTTAGTTCCTCTCCGTAAGGAAGTCGGCATGGTTTTCCAACATTTTAACCTTTATCCACACAAAACAGTGTTAGAAAATGTAACACTCGCACCCATAAAAGTTCTAGGAATTGATAAAAAAGAAGCTGAAAAAACAGCCCAAAAATATCTGGAATTTGTAAATATGTGGGACAAGAAAGATTCTTATCCAGCCATGCTATCTGGTGGACAAAAACAACGGATTGCCATCGCACGCGGACTCGCTATGCATCCCGAACTCCTCCTCTTTGATGAGCCAACATCTGCTCTTGATCCTGAGACTATCGGAGATGTTCTAGCAGTTATGCAAAAACTGGCGCATGACGGGATGAACATGATCATCGTTACCCACGAAATGGGCTTTGCCCGTGAAGTTGCTGACCGCATCATCTTTATGGCCGACGGAGAAGTTTTGGTGGATACGACAGATGTCGATGACTTTTTCGACAATCCAAGCGAACCTCGTGCCCAACAATTCCTCAGCAAAATTATCAACCACGAAAGTGACAAAGTCAAATAAGGAGGCGCCTATGAAAAAGAAACTCTTTTTATCCGCATTATTAATTAGCCTTTTCAGCCTTGTTGCTGCCAAACCAGTTCAGGCTGATACTAGTGTCGCAGACATTAAAAAAAGAGGTGAACTAGTTGTCGGTGTCAAACAAGACGTTCCCAATTTCGGCTACAAGGATCCCAAGAAAGGGACTTATTCTGGTATCGAAACGGACCTGGCCAAGATGATTGCAGACGAACTCAAGGTCAAGATTCGCTACGTTCCAGTTACCGCTCAAACACGTGGACCACTATTAGACAATGAACAGGTCGACATGGATATCGCAACCTTTACCATCACAGATGAACGTAAAAAACTATACAACTTTACCAGTCCCTACTACACGGATGCTTCCGGATTTTTGGTCAATAAATCCGCCAACATCAAAAACATTGAGGACCTAAACGGCAAAACCATAGGAGTTGCCCAAGGTTCCATCACCCAGCGCTTGATTACTGAACTGGGTAAAAAGAAAGGTCTAACCTTTAAATTCGTCGAACTTGGTTCCTACCCAGAATTGATTACTTCCCTTCACGCTCACCGTATTGATGCCTTTTCCGTAGACCGCTCGATCCTATCTGGCTACATTAGTAAACGGACAGAACTACTAGATGATAGTTTCAAGCCATCTGACTACGGTATCGTCACCAAGAAATCAAACACCGAGCTCAACGACTATCTTGATACCTTGGTCACTAAATGGAGCAAGGATGGTAGTTTGCAGAAGCTTTATGACCGTTACAAGCTCAAACCATCTAGCCATACCGCAGATTAAGGAGGACACCCCATGACAGATTTATCATCTTGGACAGCCTATTTTCAGGATTTTGGACAATTTTTCAATGGTTTCCTCTTCACTCTTGCCCTAGCTATCGGATCCTTTATCCTAGCTATGGTCTTAGGAATCATCTTTGGAGTCCTATCAACTAGCAAACATCAAATTTTAAGAATTTTGGCTCGTATCTTTGTCGAATTTTACCAAAATACTCCCCTCTTGGTACAGTTTGTTATTGTTTTTTATGGTTTGCCTCTTATCAGTGAACACACCATCATGATTCCAATTTATTGGACAGCTGTTCTCTGCGTCGGGCTCTATCACGGAGCTTATATCGCTGAGGTTATCCGTTCAGGGATTCAGTCTATTCCTAGCGGTCAGATGGAGGCCGCCTTGTCGCAAGGTTTTACCTATATCAGTGCCATGCGCTTGATTATCTTGCCTCAGGCCTTCCGTATCATTCTCCCACCTTTGACCAACCAAATCGTTAACCTCATCAAGAACACCTCTACCGTTGCTATCATCTCTGGAGTAGACTTGATGTTTGTGACTAAGTCTTGGTCGGCTCTCAACGGAAACTATATCCCAGCCTTTTTAGGTGCTGCTCTTCTCTACTTTGCCCTATGCTTCCCTGTTGCCCAGTTTGGTCGCAAGATGGAGCAAGCCAACAAAAAAGCCTATTCACTTTAGGAGGTTACTATGGAATCTATTTTAGAAGTTTTGACCCCAGATAACCTAGTCTTTATCTTTAAAGGATTTGGCTTGACCCTCTACATTTCTCTGATTGCTATCGTCCTCTCGACCCTTATCGGAACAGTACTAGCCGTCATGAGAAATGGGAAAAATCCTGTCTTACGGATCATCTCCAGCATTTATATCGAGTTTGTACGTAACGTTCCCAACCTCCTCTGGATTTTCACCATCTTTTTGGTGTTTAAGATGAAGTCCACACCAGCTGGTATTACAGCCTTTACCCTCTTTACCTCAGCAGCCCTAGCTGAGATTATCCGAGGCGGTCTCAATGCCGTGGACAAGGGGCAGTATGAAGCAGGAATGTCGCAAGGATTCACCTCTGCGCAAATCCTCTACTACATCATTCTCCCACAAGCGATCCGTAAAATGCTGCCAGCCATCATTTCTCAGTTTGTAACCGTGATTAAGGATACCAGTCTTCTCTACTCTGTTATCGCCCTACAAGAACTCTTTGGCGCCAGCCAAATTCTCATGGGACGCTATTTCGAACCAGAGCAGGTCTTCAGTCTTTATATCCTGATTGCCTTGATTTACTTTATCTTTAACTTTGCCATTTCTAGTCTGTCTCATAAGCTAGCAAAACGTTGGCAACAAGTCGCAGAATAAAAACGAAATGTGAACTCAAAACAAGGGTTCACATTTTTTGCTATAAATGAAAAAGAGCAACTCAATACCATGCAAACGTTTTACTTTTTGGTAAAATGACTTTAAAACCCTAAAGCAAGGAGAAAAATCATGATCCACGAACTTTGCAAAGAATTCTCTCAACTGGAACAAGTAGAAGCTATTGCTCTTGGTGGTTCTCGTGCAGGACAAGCCTACGATCAAAATTCTGACTATGACGTTTATGTCTATCTTAACTCACCTATTGACGAGAAAACTCGTCAAATCATTCTTAGCAACTATTGCTCCTATATGGAAATTGGAAACCAGTTTTGGGAGTTAGAGGACGACTGTGTACTAAACAACGGTATCGAAATCGAGTTGATTTATCGTTCGCTGGAGTCGTTTGAACAGGAATTGAACTCAACCGTTTTTCAGCACAAAGCTCAAAATGCTTATACAACTTGCATGTGGCATAATCTACTCCACAGCAAGATTCTATACGACCCGAATGGACACTATGCTTTGCTCCAAAGAACCTACCAGATTCCCTATCCACAGGAACTCAAAAAACAGATCATCGAAAGGCAACTCCTTTTGCTAGAACAAGCCATGCCTGCCTTCTCTCACCAAATAGAAAAAGCTATCAAACGCCAAGATCTTCTCAGTATGAATCATCGTACGAGTGAGTTTTTTGCTTCCTACTTTGACTTGTTATTTGCGCTCAATGAGCAAACCCATCCTGGTGAAAAACGAATGCTGGAGTACGCAAAGGCCCATTGTGCTCTCCTCCCTAAGCAATTTGAAGAAACTATTCGCGGCTATTTCCAACTACTCTACCAACCGCAACAAGGAGAACAAGCGGTCCTAACCTTACAAACTATCTTAAAACAACTAAAGGACATTTTACCATAGACCCAAAAGAAAATGTGAACCTCCGTTGCTGGTTCACATTTTTTTGTCGTTGACTGTAAAAATCTACTCTACCCATATGCAGTTACTTATTTTTGACCCTCTCTGAAAATCTGCAACTAGGTTAGAAATTGTTCAATTGGTTGACGAGCAATCATGAAGCCGTTCCAAAAACCGCACTCACAATCACTTACCCTGCTCTTTCATTACTAGTGACAATTTTTCCCTTAGGGTTACTACAAGATTTTTTAGAGATTCTAACAAGAATTACAATATGAATTTTACATATTACCATAGAACACCTCTATAGGAGAAAATAAGAGCTAAAATTAATAAAATATAGAAGGCGATAAAAAGCCATCTCATCTTCACACATAGAGCAATATATTCTCTGATAAAGGCCGATGGGATATAGTAGGCAGCTGTACGGCAACCAAGACCATCTCCCTTCATCCCAATACGGCGAGCATAGGTACTGGTACGAAAAACATGGTAATCATTGGTCACAAAGAGAAAACGTGGACTGGTCACCAGCCTCTCTCCCATTTCTTTTGAGAAGAGAAGATTCTCATAGGTTGTCGTTGAGTCTTCCTCTAGGAGAATTGCTTCTCTCGGAACATCCGTCTCTTCCAACAAATAGTTACAAATTGCCTGAGCCTCGGAAATCTTCTCATCCCCTCCTCGACCACCACTAGCGATGATTTTAACATTGGGATTGAGAGACTGGTGATAAGCTTCTACTGCCTTATCAATGCGACTCTTCAGTAAGGGAGTCACTTTTTCTCCATTCAACAAGCCTGCTCCGTGAATGATGATAAAATCATAATATTTTTTCTTAGGAATAAAAAGATACAGGATAGAATAAAGCAGAAATCCTGCAAAGGCAAAACCAAAAATCAAATACGAATAAATCAAAAAGAAAAAGATAATATTCACTAGATGATTGGTGTAAAACAAGCCCTTGGTATCGCTCACTCGAATCGCCATGATCACAAAAAAGAATAGAATCACGCAGCCTAATCCTAGAGACAAATAATTTGCCTTGGATTTTCCTTCTTTTTTCAATAACACAAATCCATTATAAATAAGGAAAAAACCACTTAGAAAAACTAAAAGAGGCAGCAGGAGAAAAATCCCTGCAAAGAAAACCATGTGCACTTCTTTCTGCCCAGCTTCGTAAAAAAGATTGGCAATGGACATATAAGAAAAGAGCAGAGACAAAAGCAAGAGAGCTGGATTCCAGAGACTACGATTGTCCCTTAAAAACGAAACGAGAAAAAGTAGGACAAAAAATCCTGTGATAAAGTACATAGTCTCCTCCTTTAATGACTACATTGTACCATAATTATGGCAATAGAAAAAGAGAACCTTAGTCCTCTTACTTAGATAGTTTATTCTGAGCATCGGCTACAACCTGAGCCAGACTTGTCTGGCGCAGTTGGTTTTCCATAGCTGCTTGAACATCAAACAGCTTTTGGTCCAAGACTGCATGGATATTCGCACCAATTGGGCAATTAGGATTTGGATTGTCATGGAAACTAAAGAGCTTACCGGATTTTCCTAAACACTCCACAGCTTGGTAGACATCCAACAAGCTGATATCCTGAAGGTCTTTTATTATCTCAGTTCCTCCCGTACCACGAGCAACTGAGATCAACCCTGCTTTTTTGAGTTGCGATAAAGTCTTACGGATAATGACTGGATTAACTCCGACACTGGCCGCAAGAAAATCGCTGGTTACTTTACTTTCTGTATCCTGCATTGCAATAATAATCATCATATGAGTCGCAATTGTAAATCGGCTTGAAATTTGCATCTTCTTCTCCTTTCATTGATATTTTATTCATC
>CAURRB010000033.1:0-14824 GCA_963527085.1 Streptococcus oralis | reverse complement strand
CGTTAGAGCTAAAAGGAGCTCCTTCTCCAGCAGTGGCAGCTAAAATCTTACAGACTTTTGCGGAATTTAAGGGAAAATAGTGTAGAAGGAGGTTCTAGCCTCCTTTTGTAGTATAATGAATAGAGAGGAAAAAACGATGAAAGTGATTGATCAAGCCTTACTAGAAAAAGTCATTATTGAACGTTCTCGTACCAGCCATAAAGGAGACTATGGCCGTCTGCTCTTGCTGGGAGGGACCTATCCTTATGGGGGAGCTATCATCATGTCAGCCATTGCAGCTGTCAAAAGTGGGGCAGGGTTGGTGACTGTTGGCACGGATAAGGAAAATATTCCGGCTCTGCACAGTCATTTACCTGAGGCCATGGCATTTTCTCTTCAAGATCAGCAATTGTTAAAAGAACAGTTAGTAAAGGCAGAAGTTGTCTTGTTAGGTCCGGGTTTGCGAGAGGATGCATTTGGAGAAGAACTCGTAAAACGGGTCTTTGACAGCCTTAGAAAAGACCAGATTTTGATTGCAGACGGCGGTGCTTTGGGCATCTTAGCAAAAGGCCAGTTACCATTTCCTTCCAGTCAGCTCATCCTAACTCCCCACCAAAAGGAATGGGAAAGACTGTCTGGTATAGTTCTTGACCATCAAAATAAAGAGACGACTGCTAGTGCTCTTTCAGCGTTTCCTCAAGGGACGATTTTAGTTGAGAAAGGTCCAGCGACTCGTATCTGGCAAGCAGGGCAGCCTGAATATTATCAATTAGAAGTCGGAGGCCCTTATCAAGCAACTGGTGGGATGGGAGATACACTTGCTGGGATGATTGCAGGTTTTGCAGGTCAGTTTCATCAAGTCAGTCTCTATGAGAGAGTGGTGGTAGCGACCTATCTTCATTCAGCTATCGCGCAAGAACTTGCTCAAGAAAACTACCTTGTCTTGCCAACAGAAATTAGCAAGACTCTTCCGAAAACAATGAAAAAAATATCTCAAAAAGGCAGCTAATACCTTAGTTGTCTTTTTGTATTGATGTAACTATCCTGTTAAGTTTTTCAAATACCTCAGAACTGGCAAGTAACTGCTGAACTTGCCAGAAATTCTCACTTTTTAAATATGGATTTTTACTCAAACTCGCAAGTAAAGCGAGATTGTTCTTAAAGTTGAGGGGTGTCAAATCATGCTTTTTTTGATATAATTTTTAATGATGAATGCGAGAAATGATCGGTATGTGGTCGTTGATTTAGAGGCGACTAGCACCGGAAGCAAGGCAAAAATTATTCAAGTAGGCATTGTGGTGATTGAGAATGGTGAAATCATCGATCAGTATGCGACCGATGTCAATCCCCACGAACCTTTGGATTCTCATATCAAAGAATTAACGGGTCTGACCGATCAGCGTTTGGCTGCGGCACCAGAGTTTTCTCAGGTGGCTGGAAAAATTTTTGAATTGGTTAAGGACGGTATTTTTGTTGCGCACAATGTACAGTTTGATGCCAACCTTCTTGCAGAATTTCTCTTTTTTGAAGGATATGAATTGCGTACACCGCGGGTGGATACAGTTGAGCTTGCCCAAGTTCTATATCCTCAGTTTGAAAAGTATAACTTAGGTATCCTTTGTCAAGAGTTGGGCATTGAGCTGGAACATGCCCATACTGCCCTGTCGGATGCTCAGGCAACAGCTGAACTCTTGCTTTACATGCGTCAAAAACTTTTTGAGCTACCTAAAGGGCTCTTAGAAAGCTTATTAGACCTTGCAGACAACCTTCTCTATGAAAGTTATCTGGTGATTGAGGAGGTCTATCAGCAACAATCTCTCTTGTCTTCGCCCGACTTGATGGAACTTCATGGGCTTTTCCTGAGAAAGGAAAGCAAAGCCTTAGTCCCACGAAAGTTATCCAAAGATTTTGCTAAAAACATTTCCTTATTGGGCTTGGAGGACCGTCCGCAACAGCTGGAATTTGCGGAGAAGATTGAGCACTTATTGGAAGAATACCAGACTTCCTTTATCCAAGCTCAAACGGGACTGGGCAAGACTTATGGTTATCTCCTCCCAGCTTTGAACTTGGAGAGTCAAGCAGGTATCCTAGTGAGTGTTCCGACCAAAATTCTTCAAAATCAAATCATGCAAGAAGAAGGTCAGCACTTAAAAGAGGTCTTCCATCTGGAAATTCATAGTCTAAAGGGGCCTCAAAATTACTTGAAATTGGATGCCTTTCACCAAGTCCTCCATCGACCGGAGTCTAATCGCCTCTTCACACGTTTTAAAATGCAACTGCTTATCTGGCTAACGGAGACAGAGACAGGTGACTTGGACGAAATCGGGCAGCTTTATCGCTACCAGCACTTTCTGCCAGAACTAGTCCACGATGGCAAGTTTTCAAAGAAAAGTTTATTTGCCACAGAGGATTTTTGGAAACGAGGGCAGGAAAAGGCCAAGACCAGTCGCGTTCTCTTGACTAATCATGCCTATCTGGTCACTCGTTTGGAAGACAATCCAGAGTTTGTCGACAACCGTTTGGTGATTTTGGATGAAGCTCAAAAAATGCTGCTAGCTCTCGAAAATCTAGCCCAGCAGGCTTATCGCCTTGAGGATCTTGTAACTC
Source organism: Streptococcus oralis (assembly GCA_963527085.1). Taxonomy (GTDB): domain Bacteria; phylum Bacillota; class Bacilli; order Lactobacillales; family Streptococcaceae; genus Streptococcus; species Streptococcus oralis_CV. The sequence continues at coordinate 12,238 of CAURRB010000033.1, read as the reverse complement.
AAATTGAAAAGTCCTTAGAGTCAGTGGAGGATTTGGTTCAGAAACGCTTGCTTGAGAGTATTAGCTTTGAATGTCGTTACTTGATGGAGCACTATCAGTCAGGTCTGAAGAATGGAAAGTGGTTGGATTCTCTTGAAGAGTTGCGCCAGCATTTCTCGGAGTTAGCTCTCCCAGAGTATCGAGAAATTGCAAACTTTTTCACCTCAGACCGTGAATTTTGGCTTGCTACAGCAGAGAAATCGAGCAAGGATGTCTTGATTTGTTCAAGCAAAAAAGGCCGCTTTATACTAGTAGACCTATTGCCAGAAGATTGCAGGCTCCTAGGAGTATCGGCCACTCTTGAAATCAGCAATCGGGTTTCCTTAGCAGATTTATTGGGATTTCCAGATGCTCCACTTGTTAGGCTTGATGTAGCAAAGCAGGAGCAACAAGAAGTCTTTCTAGTCAATGACTTTCCTCTTGTGACAGAAGTTTCGCCTTTTGACTATGCTAGTGAAGTGGCTTCTGTCATTCGAAGCTTACAAGCCTTTCAAGAACCCTTATTGGTCTTGTTTACCTCAAAAGAAATGTTGCTGGCAGTTTCGGACCTGCTCGACCAACCTCATCTAGCTCAGTATAAAAATGGGGAACCAAGCCAACTGAAAAAACGTTTTGAAAAAGGTGAACGCCAGATATTGCTTGGAACAGGCAGTTTCTGGGAAGGGGTTGATTTTTCAACCCATCCTTGTGTAATTCAAGTGATTCCGAGATTGCCTTTCCAAAACCCCCAAGAGCCTTTAACCAAAAAATTAAACCAAGAACTGCGTCAAGAAGGGAAGAATCCTTTCTATGATTATCAGTTACCGATGGCGATCATTCGACTAAAACAAGCCCTTGGTCGTACTGTTAGACGATCTGACCAAGGTTCGATTGCTCTAATCTTAGACAGTCGTGTCGTCAGCAAGCGTTACGGCAAACAAATCGCTCAGGCCTTGTCAAAAGAAAGGGCTGTTCAGGTTCTTTCTAGAGAACAGCTAGAGCCTGCTGTAGCTGATTTTCTCCAATCTCGTCGCAATAGAATGAAAGAAAAATCCAAGAAAGAGAAAAGGTAAAAAATATGAAACGTTCCTTCGACTCTCGAGTCGATTATAGCCTCCTCCTACCAGTGTTTTGTTTACTGGTGATTGGAGTAGTGGCCATTTATATAGCAGTTAGTCATGACTATCCAAATAATGTATTACCAATTCTAGGTCAGCAAATCGCTTGGATTGCCTTGGGTCTTGTCATTGGATTTGTGGTCATGTTCTTTAATACCGAGTTTTTATGGAAGGTGACTCCCTATCTTTATGGTCTAGGGCTAGCTTTGATGGTCCTCCCTCTTGTTTTCTACAATCCAAATCTTGTAGCGTCAACAGGTGCCAAGAACTGGGTATCGATTGGTGGAACGACACTTTTCCAGCCATCGGAATTCATGAAGATTTCCTATATCTTGATGTTGGCTCGAGCCATTGTAAGATTCACTCAAAAACACAAGGAATGGCGACGGACTATTCCCTTGGATTTCCTACTGATTGGTTGGATGATCGCCTTTACCATACCAGTCTTGATCCTCTTAGCCCTACAAAGTGACTTAGGGACTGCCTTGGTCTTCGTAGCTATTTTTTCCGGTATGGTTCTCCTTTCAGGTGTTTCGTGGAAGATTATCATTCCTGTTTTTGCGACAGGAGTGACTGCTGTTGCAGGCTTCATGGCCATCTTTATAAGCAAGGATGGACGTGCCTTCTTGCATCAGATTGGGATGCCAACTTACCAGATCAACCGCATCTTGGCTTGGCTCAATCCCTTTGACTTCGCGCAAACAACGACTTACCAACAGGCGCAGGGACAAATTGCGATTGGAAGTGGTGGCTTGTTTGGGCAAGGTTTCAATGTGTCCAATCTCCTCATTCCAGTACGTGAGAGTGATATGATTTTTACGGTGATTGCTGAAGACTTTGGCTTTATTGGTTCGGTCTTTGTCGTTGCCTTGTACTTACTTCTCATCTATCGGATGTTGAAGATTACTCTCAGGTCAAATAACCAGTTCTACACCTATATTTCGACTGGTTTTATCATGATGTTGCTCTTCCATATCTTTGAAAATATCGGTGCCGTGACAGGCTTACTTCCTTTGACAGGGATTCCTCTGCCTTTCATTTCTCAAGGGGGATCCGCAATTATTAGTAACCTCATCGGTGTCGGTCTCCTCTTGTCTATGAGTTACCAGACAAACCTAGCGGAGGAGAAAAGTGGAAAAGTTCCATTCAAACGAAAGAAAGTCGTCCTAAAACAAATCAAATAAGGAGGCCACTATGGCAAAAGTAGCAGTTATCTTAGCCCAGGGTTTTGAAGAAATCGAAGCCTTGACAGTAGTTGATGTCTTACATCGAGCAAACATTTCATGTGATATGGTAGGATTTGAAGAGCAGGTGACAGGGTCGCATGGCATTCAGGTAAAAGCCGACCGTATCTTTGATGGTGATTTGTCCGCCTATGACTTGGTAGTTCTTCCAGGTGGTATGCCAGGCTCAGCTCACCTACGAGATAATCAAGCGCTCATTTCACAGATTAAAGCCTTTGACCAAGCAGGAAAGAATATTGCTGCCATCTGTGCAGCCCCAATCGCTCTTCAACAAGCAGGTATCCTGAAAGACAAGCACTTTACTTGTTATGACGGAGTTAGGGAGCAAATTACTGACGGAATTTATCAAAAGCAAACAGTGGTTGTGGATGGCAATCTAACAACCAGCCGAGGACCGTCAACAGCCCTTGCCTTTGCCTATGAGTTGGTAGAGCAATTGGGAGGAGATGCCGAAAGTTTACGAGACGGCATGCTCTATCGAGATGTCTTTGGAAATCAACAGTAAGACGAGAGTTCGGCTCTCGTTTTTTTTATTTACTCCGTGTCTAAAAATGTTTCATATGATTGTCTTACGTTTTTATATCAATCTTTTATAAATCAATCAAGCTTTGTCTAGCATAAGAAGGAAATCTATCTCTAGAAATGTTAGTGTTTTCAAGTTGTTAGATAGAATAGTTCAGATTTCTACTGAAATCAATAGATTCTTGAAAAAGATAGAATATTCAATAAATGCTATATTAAAATGCTTTATCATGCGAATTAATCTGCTTGTATTAATTTGAAATATAAAGTACTTTCTCTGTAATATAATTGAAACGTGTTACTAGTATATTAAAATTAGTAAGAATTTTTTGCATATACGAAACTGGGGGAGTGATATGTTGGAAACTTTCGGAAAAATATTCAAAGTCATTAGAGAATCAAAAAAAATGTCCCTGAAAGAGGTGGCTGCTGGTGATATTTCCGTAGCTCAGCTATCCCGTTTTGAACGGGGAGTCAATGGGATCACACTTGATTCTTTTTATTGTTGTTTAAAAAATATGGCCGTTTCCCTAGAGGAGTTTCAGTATGTTTACCATAATTACATTGATTCAGATGATGTGCTGTTCTCAAAAAAAGTAGCTGATGCATATCAGGAAAACAATGTTGTCAAGCTCCAAAATATTTTGTCAAGCTCAGAAGCATTGACCGAACAGTTTCCTGAGAAAAAAAACTATAAACTCAATACGATCATTGTCAGGGCCCTCTTGTCTTCCTGTTGCCCAGATTTTCAGATTAGCAAGAAGGATATAGAATTTCTGACGGATCATCTCTTTTCTGTTGAGGAGTGGGGGCGTTATGAACTCTGGCTCTTTACAAACAGTGTTGATTTGATGACCTTGGAAACGTTGGAAACCTTCGCTAGTGAGATGATCAATCGTACCCAGTTTTATAACAACCTACCTGAAAATCGTCGCCGTATTATCAAGATGCTACTTAATGTCATTAGCGTCTGTATAGAAGGAAACCATCTGCTAGTTGCTATGAGGTTTCTCAATTATCTCGACCACTCTAAAATCCCTGAAACAGATCTATATGATCGAACGCTGATTAAGTATCATAGGGCTCTGTATGCCTACAAGGTTGGGAATACTAATGCTCTCAGTGACATCGAGCAATGCCTATCTTTTTTTGAATTTTTAGATTCCTTTGGTGTTGCCCAAAAACTTAAAGAACAGTTTGAAAGAATTTGCCTTTCATAGTTGTAGATGTGCAACAAAAAAAGATCATTTTGAAAAATATACTAGAATAAGGGCATAACTTTATACTAAATTCAGAAGGAGGCTTTATGATGGAGAAAAAGATTCATTATAAGATGCATAAAGTTAAGAAAAACTGGGTAGCCATTGCTTTGACGACCTTGGCCCTTATTGTAGCACCAAAGGTACTTGGTCTAGAACCAGGCGTTGTCCATGCGGATGATGTAAAGCAGGTTGTGGTTCAAGAACCTGCTACAGCTCAGACTAGTGATCCGGGTCAGCAAACTCCAGCCCAAGCTAAAATAGCATCTGAGCAAGAAGCAGAAAAAGCAACCCCTGCAGACAAGGTGACAGGCGATGTTGCTGCTAGTGAAAAACCTGCTAAACCAGCAGAAAATACAGAAGCAACAGTTCAAACCAATGCTCAAGAGCCTGCTAAACCAGCAGATACGAAAGAAGCATCTACAGAAAAGGCTGCTGTTGCTGAAGAAGTTAAAGTTGCTAATGCAATCACAGAAACTCCTAAAACAGAAGTAGCAGAGCAGAATAAACAAGCAGGGCCAACAACTGCCCAAGACCAAGAAGGCGACAAACGAGAAAAAACGGCTGTTGCAGACAAGATTGTTGCAAATCCAAAGGTTGCAAAGAAAGATCGCTTGCCCGAACCTGCTCAAAAACAAGGAGCAGTAGCTGAAAGAATGGTAGCAGATCAGGCTCAACCTGCACCTGTAAATGCTGACCATGATGATGATGTCCTATCTCATATCAAGACCATTGATGGTAAAAATTACTATGTTCAGGACGATGGTACAGTTAAAAAGAACTTTGCAGTTGAACTTAATGGCAGAATACTTTATTTTGATGCAGAAACTGGTGCCTTAGTTGATTCAAATGAATATCAGTTCCAACAAGGAACCAGCAGTCTCAATAATGAATTCTCCCAAAAGAATGCTTTCTATGGTACGACTGACAAGGATATTGAAACTGTAGACGGTTATTTGACAGCAGATAGCTGGTATCGTCCAAAGTTCATCTTAAAAGATGGAAAAACATGGACGGCTTCGACAGAAACAGACTTACGTCCTCTTTTGATGGCTTGGTGGCCTGATAAACGTACTCAGATTAATTACCTCAACTATATGAACCAGCAAGGTCTGGGAGCAGGTGCTTTTGAAAACAAAGTTGAACAAGCTCTCCTGACAGGAGCTTCTCAGCAGGTTCAGCGCAAAATTGAGGAAAAAATTGGTAAAGAAGGCGATACCAAATGGTTGAGAACGCTGATGGGTGCCTTTGTCAAAACCCAGCCAAACTGGAATATCAAGTCAGAGTCTGAAACAACTGGTACTAAAAAGGACCACTTGCAGGGTGGAGCTTTGCTTTATACTAATAATGAGAAGAGCTCTCATGCTGACTCTAAGTTCCGTCTGCTTAACCGTACCCCTACTAGTCAAACAGGTACACCTAAGTACTTCATTGACAAGTCAAACGGTGGTTATGAGTTCTTGCTCTCTAGCGACTTTGACAATTCTAATCCAGCTGTTCAGGCCGAACAACTCAACTGGTTGCATTTTATGATGAACTTTGGAAGCATCGTAGCCAATGATCCGACTGCTAATTTTGATGGAGTTCGTGTCGATGCGGTGGACAATGTCAACGCAGACTTGCTCCAAATCGCATCTGACTACTTCAAGTCTCGCTACAAGGTTGGAGAAAGTGAAGAAGAAGCTATTAAGCATTTGTCTATCTTGGAAGCTTGGTCTGATAACGATCCTGACTACAACAAAGATACTAAGGGTGCTCAACTAGCAATTGACAACAAGCTACGCTTGTCCTTGCTTTATTCATTCATGCGTAATCTATCTATCCGTAGCGGAGTAGAGCCAACGATTACAAATAGTCTAAATGACCGTTCTTCTGAAAAGAAAAATGGCGAACGAATGGCTAACTATATCTTTGTTCGGGCTCATGACAGTGAAGTACAAACCGTTATTGCCGACATCATTCGAGAAAATATTAATCCAAACACGGATGGTTTGACCTTTACCATGGATGAACTCAAGCAAGCCTTCAAGATCTACAACGAAGATATGCGCAAGGCGGACAAGAAGTATACGCAGTTCAACATCCCAACTGCTCATGCTCTCATGCTCTCCAATAAAGACTCTATCACTCGGGTCTACTATGGTGATCTCTATACCGATGATGGTCAATACATGGAGAAAAAATCTCCTTACCACGACGCTATCGATGCCTTGTTGCGTGCTCGTATTAAGTATGTAGCAGGTGGACAAGACATGAAAGTCACTTATATGGGTGTACCTCGTGAGGCTGATAAATGGTCTTACAATGGTATTTTGACTTCTGTTCGCTACGGTACTGGTGCTAACGAAGCAACAGATGAAGGAACAGCAGAAACCCGTACCCAAGGGATGGCTGTTATTGCTTCAAACAACCCTAACCTCAAGTTAAATGTATGGGATAAACTGCAAGTCAATATGGGAGCAGCCCACAAGAATCAATACTATCGCCCTGTGCTTTTGACGACCAAAGATGGTATTTCCCGCTATCTAACTGACGAAGAAGTGCCGCAATCGCTCTGGAAGAAGACAGATGCTAATGGTATTTTAACCTTTGATATGAATGATATTGCAGGCTACAGCAATGTACAGGTTTCTGGATATCTGGCTGTTTGGGTACCAGTTGGCGCTAAGGCAGATCAGGATGCTCGTACAACAGCAAGCAAGAAGAAAAACGCTAGTGGTCAAGTTTACGAATCTAGCGCAGCCCTTGATTCTCAGTTGATTTACGAAGGCTTCTCTAACTTCCAAGACTTTGCAACTCGTGATGACCAATATACCAATAAAGTCATTGCTAAAAATGTCAACCTCTTCAAGGAATGGGGAGTAACTTCATTTGAGCTACCACCTCAGTATGTATCTAGCCAAGACGGTACTTTCTTAGATTCTATCATTCAGAATGGTTATGCCTTTGAAGACCGCTACGATATGGCGATGAGCAAGAACAATAAATATGGTTCTTTAAAAGATTTGCTCAATGCTCTCCGTGCGCTTCACAGTGTCAATATCCAAGCCATCGCGGACTGGGTACCAGATCAAATCTATAACCTACCAGGTAAGGAAGTGGTAACAGCAACACGTGTCAATAACTATGGAACCTACCGTGAAGGCGCAGAAATTAAGGAAAAACTCTATGTAGCTAATAGTAAGACCAATGGGACTGATTTCCAAGGTAAGTACGGTGGAGCCTTCTTGGATGAGCTTAAAGCTAAATATCCAGAAATCTTTGAACGAGTACAGATTTCCAATGGTCAAAAGATGACAACAGATGAGAAGATTACCAAGTGGTCGGCTAAGTACTTCAATGGTACCAATATCTTAGGTCGTGGTGCTTACTATGTTCTTAAAGACTGGGCTAGCAACGACTACCTCACTAACAAAAATGGCGAGATCGTATTGCCTAAGCAATTAGTTAATAAGAATGCTTACACAGGATTTGTTAGTGATGCCAATGGTACTAAGTTCTATTCAACTAGTGGTTATCAAGCTAAAAATTCCTTTATCCAAGATGAAAATGGAAATTGGTATTACTTCGATAAACGAGGTTATCTTGTAACAGGTGCTCATGAAATTGATGGCAAGCACGTTTATTTCTTGAAGAATGGTATTCAACTTCGTGATTCTATCCGTGAAGATGAAAATGGTAATCAGTACTACTATGATCAAACTGGTGCCCAAGTTCTCAACCGTTACTACACTACTGATGGTGAAAACTGGCGTTACTTTGATGCCAAGGGCGTTATGGCTCGAGGTCTTGTCAAGATAGGAGATGGACAGCAATTCTTTGATGAAAACGGCTATCAGGTTAAGGGCAAGATTGTGAGTGCTAAGGATGGCAAACTTCGTTACTTTGACAAGGATTCAGGAAATGCTGTTATCAATCGTTTTGCTCAGGGTGATAACCCAAGTGATTGGTACTATTTTGGAGCAGATGGAGTTGCTGTGACAGGTCTTCAAAAGATTGGTCAACAAACACTTTACTTTGACCAAGATGGCAAGCAAGTCAAGGGTAAAATCGTGACACTTTCAGATAAGAGTATCCGTTATTTTGATGCTAACTCAGGAGAAATGGCAGTCGGCAAGTTTGCAGAAGGTGCCAAGAACGAATGGTATTACTTTGACCAAACTGGAAAAGCAGTGACAGGTCTTCAAAAGATTGGCAAACAAACACTTTACTTTGACCAAGATGGCAAGCAAGTCAAGGGTAAAATCGTGACACTTTCAGATAAGAGTATCCGTTATTTTGATGCTAACTCAGGAGAAATGGCAGTCGGCAAGTTTGCAGAAGGTGCCAAGAACGAATGGTATTACTTTGACCAAACTGGAAAAGCAGTGACAGGTCTTCAAAAGATTGGCAAACAAACACTTTACTTTGACCAAGATGGCAAGCAAGTCAAGGGTAAAATCGTGACACTTTCAGATAAGAGTATCCGTTACTTTGATGCTAACTCAGGAGAGATGGCAACCAACAAGTTTGTCGAAGGTTCCCAAAATGAGTGGTATTATTTTGATCAAGCTGGAAAAGCAGTGACAGGCTTGCAGCAAGTTGGTCAACAGACTCTCTATTTCACGCAAGACGGCAAGCAAGTCAAAGGAAAAGTTGTTGATGTGAATGGAGTTAGTCGATATTTCGATGTCAATTCAGGAGAAATGGCTCGAAGCAAATGGATTCAACTTGAAGATGGAAGTTGGATGTATTTTGACCGCGATGGTAGAGGTCAAAACTTCGGAAGAAACTAATCGAATGTAGCTCAATAAAAATCAAACTTTATCTGACGATATACAAAAACGATAACTCCTTTAAAGGACGTTATCGTTTTTTGCCTGTTTGGAGAATAAATGACAATTGAAAAGAAAGAAGGAATCATTGGAAACTGAAATGAATTAACAAGAGATTCCATATTGGAATAATCTTTTTCTGCACTCTATTGTGACATTCAAAGCAATGAGGATTCTATTTTTAAAGTTTGGAAATCCAAAAGCGTTTCGTTTGCGAATAATGACGCGGTTGTTAGTAGTTTCTATTTTTTAATTTGTACATTTGAGAGAAGAAAGATTTTGCTTGATTATTCATAGAGGAGCTATTCTTCACAAAAAGGCTCCATCGATGCATTAGTGTTTTACTCTCTATAGAAATTATAGAGCCGAAAAATCTAGGAAATCATCGCTTTTTTCATAAAAAAATGGTATAATGAAGGGTATGAAATATCACGACTATATATGGGATTTAGGTGGTACCCTATTGGATAATTATGAGACTTCTACAGCAGCCTTTGTAGAAACCTTAGCCCAATATGGAATAGAGCAAGAACACGACCGCGTCTACGAAGCCTTGAAGGTTTCGACAGCTTTTGCCATTGAGAAGTTTGCACCAGATATCGAGGTTTTTTTAGAGAACTACAAAGAAAATGAGGCGCGTGAGCTAGAACATCCAGTTTTGTTTGAGGGAATTCCAGAATTACTCAAAGACATTTCGGACAAGGGTGGCCGCCATTTCTTGGTTTCTCATCGAAATGACCAAGTACTAGAACTTCTTGCTAAGACCCAGATAGCGAACTACTTCACCGAGGTGGTGACTGCTAGTTCTGGCTTTAAACGGAAGCCAGATCCTGAGTCCATGATTTATTTACGTGATAAATATCATATTACATCTGGTTTGGTCATTGGTGACAGAAATATTGATGTAGAAGCAGGTAAAGCTGCTGGCTTAGATGCCTATCTTTTTAATAACGTTGCGACATTGAGACAAGCAATAGACATGTAAGAAAAGGGAAAAAATGACAGAAGAAATCAAAAATCAACAGGCACAAGATTATGATGCCAGTCAAATTCAAGTTTTGGAGGGACTTGAAGCTGTTCGTATGCGTCCAGGTATGTATATTGGATCGACTTCAAAAGAAGGTCTTCACCATCTAGTATGGGAAATCGTTGATAACTCAATTGACGAAGCCCTAGCTGGATTTGCCAGTCACATCCAAGTCTTTATAGAGCCTGATAATTCCATCACCGTAGTGGATGATGGGCGTGGAATTCCTGTTGATATTCAGGAAAAAACAGGACGTCCCGCTGTTGAGACCGTCTTTACAGTTCTTCACGCTGGAGGAAAATTCGGCGGTGGCGGATACAAGGTTTCAGGTGGATTGCACGGTGTAGGTTCATCAGTAGTAAACGCTCTTTCAACTCAGCTAGATGTTCATGTCCATAAAAACGGTAAGATTCATTACCAAGAATACCGTCGTGGTCATGTTGTTGCTGATCTTGAGGTGGTTGGAGATACAGATAAAACTGGAACAACAGTTCACTTCACACCAGATCCAGAGATTTTTACAGAAACAACAACTTTTGACTTTGAAAAATTAAACAAACGTATTCAAGAACTAGCCTTTTTGAACCGAGGACTTCGAATTTCAATTACAGACAAGCGTGAAGGTCTCGAACAGACTAAACATTACCACTATGAGGGTGGGATTGCTAGCTACGTTGAATATATCAACGAGAACAAGGATGTTATCTTTGATACACCAATCTACACAGACGGTGAGATGGATGATATCACAGTTGAAGTAGCCATGCAGTACACAACCGGTTACCACGAAAACGTCATGAGTTTCGCCAATAACATTCACACCCATGAAGGTGGTACGCATGAGCAAGGTTTCCGTACAGCACTGACACGTGTTATTAATGATTATGCTCGCAAAAATAAGCTACTAAAAGACAATGAAGACAACCTAACAGGGGAAGATGTCCGTGAAGGCTTGACTGCAGTTATCTCTGTTAAGCATCCAAATCCGCAGTTTGAAGGACAAACCAAGACCAAACTGGGGAATAGTGAAGTAGTCAAGATCACCAATCGACTTTTCAGCGATGCCTTCTCTGATTTTCTCATGGAAAATCCACAGATTGCTAAGCGCATCGTGGAAAAAGGGATCTTGGCTGCCAAGGCTCGTGTGGCTGCCAAGCGTGCGCGTGAAGTCACACGTAAAAAATCTGGCTTGGAAATTTCCAATCTTCCAGGAAAACTAGCAGACTGTTCTTCTAACAACCCTGCTGAAACCGAACTCTTCATCGTCGAAGGAGACTCAGCTGGTGGATCAGCCAAATCTGGTCGTAACCGTGAGTTCCAGGCTATCCTTCCAATTCGTGGTAAGATCTTGAACGTTGAAAAAGCTAGCATGGATAAAATCCTTGCAAACGAAGAAATTCGAAGTCTTTTCACAGCTATGGGAACAGGATTTGGCGCAGAATTTGATGTCACTAAGGCTCGTTACCAAAAACTCGTTTTGATGACCGATGCCGATGTTGATGGAGCCCACATTCGAACACTCCTGCTAACCTTGATTTACCGCTATATGAAACCAATCTTAGAGGCTGGTTATGTCTACATTGCCCAACCACCGATTTACGGGGTTAAAGTTGGAAGTGAGATCAAAGAATACATTCAACCTGGTGCAGATCAAGAAATTAAACTCCAAGAAGCCTTAGCACGTCACAGTGAAGGGCGTTCAAAACCAACCATCCAACGTTATAAAGGTTTGGGAGAAATGGATGACCACCAATTGTGGGAAACAACCATGGATCCTGAACATCGCTTGATGGCGCGTGTTTCGGTAGATGATGCTGCCGAAGCAGATAAAATCTTTGATATGTTGATGGGGGATCGAGTAGAACCTCGTCGCGAATTTATCGAAGAAAACGCTGTTTATAGTACACTTGACGTCTAAAAAATGTGGGAAATAGTTCCCTTGGTTTAAAAAATATGATATAATCATTACGATTGTTTCTAGTATAAAAGGAGTTTGATATGTCTAATGGACAACTAATTTATCTAATGGTTGCGATTGCAGTCATTCTGATCTTAGCTTATGTAACAGCCATCTTTTTACGTAAGCGTAATGTAAGCAGATTAACGGCCCTTGAAGAAAGAAAAGAAGAACTCTACAACCTTCCTGTAAATGATGAGGTTGAAGCCGTTAAAAACATGCACTTGATTGGTCAAAGTCAGGTGACCTTCCGTGAATGGAATCAAAAATGGGTTGATT